>CAKVFO010000098.1 GCA_934746785.1 uncultured Clostridium sp.
TATCATTTCTCCATTATCGAATACCATTACTAGCTTAAACATATCAGTATTATCATATATATTAATTCTATCACATATATCAATAACTTTATTTAAATTCAATAATGATTCCTCATATCTTCGTTCAATAGCTTCATCCGGTATACCGTGACCACCTTTACTAACTCTAATTGCTACTCTTTCCTTAGCAATATCAACCCCTTGAACTCCAATATAGTTCATAGAAACGTAAAATCCGTTTTCTTTTGCTAATTTTATATTACTAATTATACTTCTACCACATAGTGTAGTTTCTTGATTAAATGATATTCCTTCATTAATATATTTCTTTATTAATTTAACTGCTTCTCTTGCACATTTAACTTGGATATTATTATCCTTCCAAGATCCAATTCTAGCTACCATCTCATCAGTATTTATTCTTTTCTCATTTATATTTTCTTCATAATAGATTGATTTATAAATAGAAGTCTTGCCAGCTCCATTTACACCTGCAAATATAGTATAATTCTTCATCTTACTTTCCTATAACTTTCATTTGCTCTTTTTGTAGTATATAATTAGATAAATTAGCATAAAAATCTCGTTCTTCATTTGTCTTTGAATCTTGAAATAGCTTCATAATGTCTTTATAAGAATATTTACTGAATACATCATATAAGTTTATATCCTCTTTATTCATTCTATTTTCCTCCAAATAATAAATATATTTATACCTTATTATATACCCAAAAATTATATTCATAAACCATTTCATATTTAATAAAATAGCAGGTTCATTTTCTAATTGAACTCTGCTATTTCCCAATAATAATTACTATTTAGTTTTCTTCCATCTTATGAAGTTCATCATGATCAGTTTCTTCAAAATCCCAACCATCAAGACTCATTCCATTACTTTTTCTATACTCATTAATTGCTTTATGAATAGCCTCTTCAGCTAAAACAGAACAGTGCATTTTAACTGGTGGAAGACCATCTAAAGCTTCAGCTACTGCTTTATTAGTTATATTCCAAGCTTCTTCTAAAGTCTTTCCCTTAATAAGTTCTGTTGCCATAGATGATGATGCTACTGCTGATCCACATCCAAAAGTCATAAAACTTACATCTTCTATAATATTATTTTCTATCTTTAAATAAACTCTCATTATATCGCCACACTTAGGGTTACCTACTTCCCCTATTGCATTAGCATCTTTAAGTTCTCCAACATTTCTTGGATTTCTAAAGTGATCCATAACCTTTTCTGTATATATCATATTACCGTCTCCTTGTATAACCAAATCTATGGTATGAATATAATACAAGAATAAATATAATGATGTGATTCAAATCACAAAACATTAACAAGTAATATGCATCACCCTTTTATACTAAATTTAATTATTCATTAAAAGACTTAGCATATATGTTAGAAACTACAGTATCATAAAATCCAACTTTACTATACAGATTAGCTGCATTATTTTTAATATCTGTACTTAAATAAATCTTTTCCATAGCTCTTGAATCATTAATAACATAATTTATCATTGATTCTCCAATACCTCTTCCTCTAAATTTTTTATCTACAACTAAATATTCAAGTCTTGAAAATTTTACATCCTGTAAGAATGCCCAAACAACCAGTCCTATTATTTTCTTGTTCTTATCAAATACACAGCCTGTTTTATACTCTTCTCTTAATAATTCCTCATAGTTTTCTCTGTCATCTTCCCACTTAAAAGTCTTATTTAATATCTGAAAGATCTCTTCATTTCCTTCAAGTTCACTTCTATCCATTTCCTTAATACTATATTTTACTTCTCTTTCACCTTCATTTATATCAAAGCACATCTCTCTTTGAGTATTTTTATATGTCCATCCATCTTCTAAAAATGCTTGGTTTAATACAACATTTTCTTCTAAAGTAACACTAATTAATAATTTAAAATTATATGTACTATTTTTTATGATTAAATTAATAATTTCTTTTACATTTTCCGTTGTGTGGTATTCTTTCTTCATTAATGGTCCAATAAAATATCCAGTTGAATCTCCCTCTGTATATAAAAATCCTCCAACTCCAATTAGATTCTCCTCATGAAAGATTAGACAAATACTTTTGTCTATGGTATTTTCATAAACTTCTATTTCAGATACTAATTCATTAAAATTATCACACCTTGGATAACCAATTCCATACTTATTATCTTTGTTAGTAGAACTAAATATTTCATCTATAAACTTTATATGTTCTTTAGCATTATATATAATTCTAAAACCGCTCATCACCCGACCCCTTATACATTATTTGTCTTATTTTCATTCTAATGTTACAATATTAAAAATTATACTGTCAACATTTAGAAAGCAGGTGTTCTTATGATACTTTTAAAAGATATAAATAAAGATTTGAAATCAAAACTAGCCATACTATTAAAAAATTCCCCTAAATGTGATATTACAATAGAAACTCTATTAGATAATAAAACTAGTACATACAACATTAAAGTTCTTGTAGACAACATTACCTCACCTACTATAGTCCAGATTATTCAAGGAACATTTATTATTTTAGCAGGAGACACTCATAATGAAGATGCAAAAAAACTTATTAAGGAAATTCCCTCTAGATACGGAATTCAACCTACAAGTAAAGAGTGGATAGACTTGGCTAAAGAAATACATAAAGAAAATTTAAAGTCAAATACTAGATTTAGATTGTCTAGTTCTAAATTAGACAAGGATTACTTAAAAGAAATTATACATAACCATCAATATAAGCAATACTTAAAAGAAATAGATATGAATGATATAGATAAAATGTTTAATGATGAATTACAGAAATATCATTTTTTTAATTATAATTCAGGAGAAGATTTTCTAAATAATAGCTTTGGATTCTGTATAAATAAAGATAATGAAGTTTTATCAGCTTGTACTGCATGCTTACTTTCAAAAAAATCAGCTGAAATTTCTATAATTACAAGTCCTAATTTTAGAAAGAAAGGACTAGCTACTCTTGTTGCTGCAAAGTTTATTTTATACTGTCTTGAAAATAATTTAATACCTCATTGGGATGCTGCAAATCTTTTTTCACGCTTATTAGCTGAAAAATTAGGTTATGAATTTATTGATGAATATAAAATTTATTATTTAAAATAAATAAATAGTAAATATGGACTTAGGTCAATATCTTGGACACATTTTTAATATTTAATTTTGAATATAAAATAAATCTTCTTTCATTTGAGGAGTGATATAGCCTAAAGAGCTATGAATTCGCTTTCGGTTATACCACGACTCAATGAAAATAAATAAGTCTAATTTAGCACTTTCATAATCAAGATATTGAACATTATTAACCTGTTCTTTCTTTAAAATGGAATGAAAAGACTCAATGCAGGCATTATCGTAAGGGCAACCTTTTCTGCTATTTGAGGCTTTCATTCTATATTTTTTTAGTCTATTAATAAACTCTTCACTTGTGTATTGAACTCCAAGATCAGAGTGAAATATTACCGAATCCGAAGGATTTTGAGTTTTATATGCATTCTCCAATGCAGCTATCGCTACGGATGAATCCATAGTTTTAGAAAAAAAATAGCCAATGATTTTTCTACTATATAAGTCCATTACTGAAGCTAAATAACACCATCCATCTTTAATAGTATGAATATATGTTATATCTCCAACCCATTTCTCATTTGGCTTATTTGTTGAGAAATCTTGTTTTAATAGATTTTTACGTTCTATGATTTTCTTACTTGTCTTATAGGGTCTAAATTTCTTTGTTACAATTGAGCGTATATTAAGTGTACGCATTAATCTTTGAACCTTTTTTAGACTTATCTTAAAGCCTTTATCAAGTAGAATTTTATGAATTTTGGGCGCACCATATCTATGATTGCTATAATTATAAATAGATAGAATTTCATCGCTTATTTTTTTATTTTCTATAGCTCTGCGTGACGTTGTTTTATGATGTGATTGGTAGTAAGTACTTTTAGGCATGTGTAAGACTTTACACATAGTTCTAACCGGATAAATAGACTTATTATCATCAATGAATTTTATTATATCTCTTGATCCTTTGAGAATATGGCGATAGCTTTTTTTAATATTTCATTTTCCATTTTAATTCTTTCAATTTCTTTTTTTAGTTCTCTATTTTCTTTATTCATCTCTGAATTAGCTTTTTCCTTAGCTTTTTTAGTTGATACAATAGGTTTCTTAGATATCTTCTTAGGTTGAATACTTTTAGTCCAACAATTAACTGTACTGTGTGATACGCCATATTCTTCACATATTTCTTTTATTGGTTTTCCTGTTTTGTAAACCTCAATAATCATTTGTTTAAAATCATCTGTATATCTTTTTGCTGTAGTTCTCATTTGGACACACCTCTCTTAACATTATTTTAATATTATGTTATAAAATGTGTCCATAATTTTATACTAACACCACTACTGCTGATCCACATTCAAAAGGAGTAAATACTCTTTTACTCTCAAGAGTATTTACTCCTTTACTCCAATTTATATAAATATTAATAATTCTTTATTTCTTTTCTTTCACCCTTAAAATTATTTATCTTATTAGCTCTTTTTCTAAGTTCCTCTTCAACCATTTCAACTGGTATATCAAGTTCAGCCATTAATACTAGTAAGTGATAAGTTAAATCTGAAATTTCATTTACTTGATCTTCCTTACTTTCAGCTAATGCACTTATAACTACTTCAGTACATTCTTCCCCAACTTTTTTTAATATCTTATTCTTACCTTTATTAAATAGATAAACTGTGTAAGATCCTTCATCTCCACCCTTTTTTCTATCTAATATAGTTGAGTATAATTGTTTAATTGCGCTATCCTTCTCCATTTTCTAATCCCCCTTATAAATTTCTATAGAAACAACTCTTATTCCCTGTATGACATGCTGCTCCTACTTGTTCTACCAAAAGTAATAATGTATCATTATCACAATCTACCTTTATTTCCTTTACATATTGAAAATGTCCTGATGTTGCTCCCTTATTCCAAAGTTCATCTCTGCTTCTGCTGTAAAACCAAGAAGTATCACCTTCTAAAGTTTTAATAAGACTTTCTTTAGACATATAAGCAAGCATTAAAACTTCCTTATTTTCAGCATCTTGAACTATTGCAGGAACAAGGCCATTTCCCTTTTCAAAGTCTATCATATCAACCTTTTTCATTATTTCATCTTTATTCATAACAATCTCCTATAACCTTACTGGTATGTCTCTTTCTTTTAAATAACTCTTAACATCTCCTACAGTTAACTCACCATAGTGGAATAATGATGCTGCAAGAGCTGCATCTGCATTAGCATCTTTAAATACATCGTAGAAATGTTCAAGCTTTCCACATCCACCAGAAGCAATTACTGGAACATTAGTTATATTTGAAACAGCCTTAGTAAGTTCTATATCAAAACCCTGCTTAGTCCCATCTGCATCCATAGAAGTTAAAAGAATTTCACCAGCTCCAAGCTTTGTACCTTCTTCAATCCACTTTAAAGCATCAATACCTGTATCAATTCTTCCTCCATTAATAACTACATTCCATCCTGATTTATCTTCTCTCTTTCTTGCATCAACTGCTAATACAATGCATTGATTTCCAAAAGTATAGGCTCCTTCTTGAATAAGAGTCTTATCTCTGACAGCTGCTGAATTAAGACTTATTTTATCTGCTCCTGCTCTAAGGATAGTCTTAATGTCATCCATAGTCTTAAGACCGCCCCCTACAGTGAAAGGAATAAAAATATTTTCTGCCACTCTCTCAACAACCTGCTTCATAATTCCTCTTCCTTCATGAGTTGCTGTAATATCAAGAAAAACTAATTCATCAGCTCCTTGCTCATAGTAGCTTCTCGCAAGCTCAACAGGATCTCCAACTTCTTTAATTCCTACAAAGTTAATTCCCTTAACAACCTTTCCAGCTCTTACATCCAGACATGGAACAATTCTCTTAGTATGCATATTACATCTCCCCCTTTGAAAGCTTGATTGCCTCTTCTAAAGAAAGAGTTTCAGCATAAATTGCCTTTCCTGTTATAGCACCATAGATGTCCATATCATTTAAATCTTTTATGTTCTTAATATCTCTTATACCACCAGAAGCAGTTATATTGATATCAACTTCTTCTTTAAGTTTCTTAAGCATTTCAACATTTGGTCCTTCTAGAGTTCCATCTTTACTTATATCTGTTACTATTACAGTTTCAACACCAAGTTCTTTAAGCTTTTTCGCAAAATCTATATAGTATAATGAACTCTTTTCAAGCCATCCTCTTCCGCAAGCATATCCATCTTTACAGTCTATTCCTACAGCTATTTTATCCTTATAAGCTGCAATTGCTTTCTTAACAAGTTCTTCATCTTCCATGGCACTTGTTCCTAAAATTACTCTTGATACTCCATTATCAATTAAGTATTTAATAGTTTCAAAAGTTCTTATTCCTCCACCTACTTCAACAGGCACATTAACAGAGTTAGCAACTTTAATTATAACTTCACCATTAACAAGTTCACCTTTCTTAGCTCCATCTAAATCTACTAAGTGAATATATTCAGCTCCTAGAGATTCAAACTTCTTAGCTGTTTCAAGAATATCTTCAGCTACTATTTCTTTTTTATTGTAATCACCTTGATATAGTCTTACAGGCTTTCCATCTATAATATCAATTGCAGGTATAATTATCATAAAACCAACTCCTTAAAGTTTTTAAGCATTTTAAGTCCATCTTCTCCGCTTTTTTCCGGGTGAAACTGTGCCCCTATTACATTATTTTTTCTTACAAGACCAGGTATCTTTAAAGAACCATAACAAGAGTATCCAACTAAATCTTCATCATTATAATCAGATGCTCTATAGGAGTGAACATAATATACAAATGGATCTTTATCAATTCCCTTTAGCATATCGTCTTCCCTATTTTTCTCTAAGTTATTCCAGCCTATATGAGGAATTTTAACATCTGGATCTACCATCAAAGTTACATTTCCTTTTAAAAGTCCAAGGCCCTCTGTTTCCTCACCTTCATAACCTTTTTCAAATAGAACCTGCATTCCAAGGCAGATACCTAGAAGAGGCTTTCCGATTGCTGCTTCTTCTCTTATAAGATCAACTAAATCAGCTTTTCTCAAATTATCCATACAATCCTTAAAAGCTCCTACCCCTGGAAGTATAAGCTTATCAGCTTTTCTTATTTCATCTTTATCAGCTGTTATTTTACATTCACAGCCTATCTTAACAAGTGCATTATAAACACTTTTTAAATTTCCCATTCCATAATCAATTATTGCTATCATTTATAAAGGCCCCCTTTTATAACATTCCTTTTGTAGAAGGAAGAACCATATTATTTTCATCTACAGTCTTTGCTTCCTTTAAAGCTCTTCCAAGAGCCTTAAATAAAGCTTCTACTTTATGATGGTCATTTTCCCCGTATAGCACCTTACTATGTAATGTTATTCCTGCATTAAAAGCAAAACTTCTAAAGAACTCTTCAGTCATTTCAGTTGAAAAAGTTCCTATACTTTCTCTTTTAAATGAACAGTCAAATACTAAGAAACTTCTTCCGCTTATATCTAAAGAAACTTGTGCAAGTGCTTCATCCATTGGTACAAAGAAAGTTCCGTATCTCTTAATTCCTTTCTTATCACCAAGTGCCTCTAAAAAGCATTTTCCAAGTGCAATTCCTGTATCTTCTACTAAATGATGATCACACACCTCTAAGTCCCCAGTTGCTTTTACTTCTAAATCCATGCCACTATGAAATGCTAATAAAGTAAGCATATGATTAAAAAATCCTACCCCTGTATCAATATCAGCTTTTCCTTCACCATCAAGATTTAAAGAAAGTTTTATCTGAGTTTCCTTAGTATTTCTCTCAATAGACGCCATTCTCTTTGTCACTCTTATTCACCCCCATATGTAAATATATCTCTTATACAATCAATAATCCTGTTATTCTCAAAACTAGAACCTACTGTTATCCTAAAGGTATCATCTGAAAAATCTCTAATAACAATTTTATGTGTTTTTAATCCAGATAATAATGCTTCTTTATATGGAGTTCTTCCAAATATAAAATTACCTTTAGATTCATAGAACTCAACTTCCATTGCTGCTTCTTTTTCAATCTCTTTAAGTTTCATATAAAGTTGTTCTCTTTCCTCAACTGTTTTCTTGCTGTTTTCAACAACCCTTCTTTTATCTTGAAGCAATACTTCAGCCACACATTTTGAAAATGTACTAATTGTATATGGAACCTTAAAAGCACTAAATTTCTCTATATTCTTTTCTGAAGATATTAAAAAACCTACTCTAATAGAAGCCAACCCCCAAGCTTTTGATAAAGTTCTTGTAACTAATAAATTTTCATATGAATTAATATTGCTTATCATACTCTTTCCGTAAAACTCATAATAAGCTTCATCAACCAAGACATACTTATCACTAAATGACTGCAATATTTTTTCTATTTCACTATTATCTAATGCCTTTCCTGTAGGATTATTAGGATTTGAAAAAATAATAAAATCTACATTTTCTTTTTTACCTAGCTCTATGAATTTATCTACATCTACAGCTCCATCTTTTTCTGTTTCATACTTAATAACTTCTCCACCATAAATAGAAGTATAATATTCATACATTGGAAATTCCTTAGAAAACATTAATACTTTTTTACCTTTTTCTATTAATGCTCCTATAACAAGACCTAGCATTTCATCTGATCCATTACCAGCTAAAACATTTTTTTCAGTTATACCTTCAACATACTCTGAATACAAACTTCTAATTTTAACATTTTTATTATCTGGATATTTGTTAAAAGGCACTTTATTCAAAGTACCCTTTATAGTTAGAATTTTTTCTCTATCAATATCTAAATTACTTTCATTATTATCAAGTTGTATTACATCCTCACATTCGTCTTCATTAAGGGAAACATATGATTTTATAGATTTCATTATTTCAACCTCACTTTCACAGAATTTGCATGTGCAGTAAGTCCTTCCTTATTTGCTATATTTATTATCTTTTCACCATCTTCTTGTATAGCTCTTTCTGAATAATATAAGAAAGATGATTTTTTAATAAAACTATCTACTGAAAGTGCTGAAGAAAATCTAGCTGTACCACTAGTTGGTAAAACGTGATTAGTTCCTCCAAAGTAATCTCCTATTGGTTCTGGTGTGTTATAGCCTAAGAACACTGAACCTGCATGTTTAACCTTACCTAAATATTCCATAGAGTTGTTAACCATAAGCTCTAAATGTTCTGGTGCTACTATATTAGAAATGTCTATACATTCATCTATATTGTCACATATAATTACTTTTCCAAAAGAATTTAATGACTCTTTTATGATTTCTTTTCTCTCTAAAGTTTCTACTTGAATAGCTAATTCTTTTTCTACAGCTTTATATAAATCTTTACTTGTTGTAATTAATATAGATGATGCTAATTTATCGTGTTCTGCTTGTGACATTAAATCTGCTGCCACATATCTTGGATTTGCGTTTTCATCTGCAACTATTAATATTTCACTAGGTCCTGCAATCATATCAATATCAACAGTTCCAAATACCATTCTCTTTGCTGTTGCCACAAATATATTACCAGGTCCAACTATCTTATCAACCTTTTTAATTGATTCTGTTCCATAAGCCAAAGCTGCAACTGCTTGAGCTCCCCCAACCTTATATATTTTATCTATTCCTGCAATCTTTGCTGCTACACCTATATAAGGATTTATTCCACCATCTTTATCTGGAGGTGTAACCATAACTATTTCTGAAACACCTGCAACCTTTGCTGGAATTACATTCATTAAAACAGATGATGGATAAGCTGCAGTACCTCCTGGTACATATAATCCAACTGAATCTAAAGGTATAACTCTTTGTCCTAAATAAACTCCCCTATCTTTATTTAAGATAAATCCTCTAGATACCTGTGCTTTATGATAATATTCAATATTTGCCTTTGCTTCCTTTAAGTTTTCTACAAATTCTTTTTCAACTAAATCAAAACATTTATCAAGTTCTTCCTCTGTAACTTGTAAGTTTTCTAATTTAACCTTATCAAATTTTTCAGTATATTCTTTTAGTGCCTTATCACCATTATTTTTAACTTCTTTTAATATATTTGATACTGCTTCAGTTACTTCTTTATTTTCTTCTTGTCTTCTTGCATCTAGTTCATTAACCAAAACTTGTAAATCTTCTTTTGCATTAAAAAACTTCAACATATATATTCACCTCAATTTATTGCTTATTGCTATTTATATCTATAAAACACCTTTAATATTATTTATGAATGATTGAATCTCTTCACTTTTCATCTTAAAACTTGCTTTATTCACTATTACTCTTGCACTTATATCGCAAATTGTATCAAAAACAATTAATCCATTCTCTCTAAGAGTAGTTCCTGTTTCCATAATATCTACAATTGCATCACATAGCCCTAAAATTGGTGCAAGTTCAACTGAACCTTCAATTTTTATTATTTCAACATCCATATTCTTCTTTTTGAAATATTCTCTTGCTACTGTTGGATATTTAGTTCCTATCTTTATATGACCTATCTTCTTAAAGATATCTTTTTCAGGAAGGGAAGCTAATATAAACTTACATTTCCCTATACCTAAATCTAATACTTCGTAGTAATTATTATCAGCTTCCATTAATGTATCTTTACCAACTACTCCGATGTCTGCCACTCCATGTTCAACGTATGTTATAGAATCTGCAGCTTTAACTAAGAAATATTTTATATCTTCCTTAGTATCTTTGAATACAAGCTTTCTTCCTTTATCCTTTAATTCTTCAGTTCCATATGCTGCCTTATCTAAAAGCTTAATAGTTTCCTTTTCTAATCTTCCCTTAGTTAATGCAATACTTATACTCATTTTATTTCGCCACCTTTTCTACCTTTACTTCTTCAATATCTTCTTTAAAGTACATCTTAACAACATTTCCTGCTTTTCTTAATTCGTTGCTTTTCTTAAAGGCGTCTACTGTATTTGTTTTATTATAGTAAATAACATAAGTATTCTTAGCATCTATTTCTTCATCTTTAATAATATCTAGAACAGAATCAAGATTTATTGAAAATCCAACTGCCGGTCTATCTTCACCAAAAGTTGAAATAAGCTTATCATATCTACCGCCACTTAATACTGTTGTTCCAACACCCTCAACATAACCTCTAAATGTTATTCCTGTATAATAATTAACTGTTGGAACCATACCTAAATCAAAGTAAACAAGATCTCCATATCCTAACTCATCTAACTCACTTGATAAATTTTCAAGATAAGCTATACTTTCCTTCATTTCTTTATTAAAACAATATTTTTTTCCTTCTTCTAGAACTTCTTTTCCCCCAAAAAGCCAAGGAAGTTTTAAGAATAACTCTTTATATTTATCTTCTAAATTAAGAGATTCTAAATATTCCTCTAGTTCTTTAAGACTTTTTCTATCTATTAATTTAGAAAGTTTTGCTTTTTCATCATAATCTAAATTTAATTCTTCTGCTGCTGAATTGAAGAATCTTATATTTCCAACTTCTAATTTGTATTTATATTTTTCTAATATTTTTAATACATCTAGAGCTGTAACTAATATTTCTAAATCTGAATTTTCCTCTTTTTCTCCTATAAGTTCAACACCACAATCTGTATATTCGTTTTTCTTTCCCCCAAGACTTTCATGAACTCTAAATACATTTGCACAATATCTAAATCGTAAAGTTTCCTTTACTTCTTTAAACTTAGATGATACAACTCTTGCTATAGGAATTGTCATATCTGGCCTTAAAGCCATTATCTTTCCTTTATTATCAAAAAACTTATATAATTCTTCTTCTCTCAAAGCTTCAAAACCTGAGTTTATAGTATCGTAGAATTCTATGGTTGGTGTAATGATTTCATCGTATCCCCAGCTATTAAGAACTCCCTCTATATCTTTTTGTAACATTCTTTTTATTGCACATTCTTTAAGTACAATATCTCTAGTACCTTCAGGTGTTATATACTTCTTTCTCATAAGCCCCTCCTTACTTTAATAATTTAACACACTAAATTATTAAACTTTATATCATTTTAATATACCATTTTATAACTGTCAATACTTTTTAATACTCATATTGCATTTTTATTCTATTTTGTTGTATATTACATTTATAATTTTAACATGTTTCGCCTTAAATTTCTTCAAAATATTAAATTTTTATGTCAAAAAATATTAATTACTCATTTAAATTCAAAGAACATTAATATTTATACCATTGTATTTCATTGACTTTGTACACCTTTTTAAGGTATTTAACACTTTAAAATAAATATTTTATTATGAATAAAAGCAAAAAAGTTCAAGTATTATAACAAAAGTCTATTAGCAAGTGATTGCTTTAAATTCGTATAATTATGCTGAAGTTTTAGAAATGATAAAGAACTTTAGTAATTCTGACAAAAGAAAATTAATAGTACATAAAAGTATTTTATTAAAGATCTTTAGCCTGTACTAAAAAAATACACCTATGTTCGTAAGCATAAAAGTTTTGGCGTCTTTTATTAATTCAAAAATAGTAATAAAATATCCCTATAAAGATTCTTGGGGTCACCTCAAAATTCTTTATAGGGATTTTATAATTTTGTCTATTCTTTAATTTTTAGATTATCCGGTATCTGATCAGACCAAGGCATCAGATTCTCTATGCTTTCCCTAGAGGACTTCGTGGTAATGCTAAAAGAATTTCTTTATCAATATATTCTATAAAATCATCTAAAATA
>CAKVFO010000099.1 GCA_934746785.1 uncultured Clostridium sp.
CTCTTTGTGCATTACTAATAATAGCAATTACTTTTGCAATAATATTTTTTATTGCAAAGAAGGGAATAATGACTTTTCTTAAAGGAAAGTCAAGTGTTAGAGATTTTATATTTACTGATAATTGGAATCCAGAAGGTTCAGAACAAGGATTTGGAGCTCTTTCCTTTATATTAGGATCCACTTTTGTTTCTCTAGGTGCTGTTATTTTAAGCGCACCTGTTGCAGTAGCTTTAGGCTTATATGTAAATATTATTTCTAAATCATTAGGGGAAAAGATTATTAAGCCAGCTTTAGAAATATTAGTAGGAATTCCATCTGTAGTTTATGGATGGGTAGGAGTTACTATTTTAGTACCCTTTATTAGAAATCATATGGGAGGTATTGGATATTCTCTTTTAGCAGGAATTTTGGTACTAGCAATTATGATATTACCTACAATTGCAAGTCTTTCAATAGATGCAATAAAAACTGTGCCAATGGAACATATAGAAGCATCTTATGGGTTAGGAGCAACTAGGTGGCAGACTTGTAAGAATGTAATAGTACCTGGTGCTAAAAGTGGAATATTAACAGGGATTGTTTTAGGAATTTCAAGAGCTTTTGGTGAAGCACTTGCAGTACAAATGGTTATAGGAAATACTGTTAAGATAGCTGATGGATTGTTATCACCTACAGCTACTCTTACAAGTATTATTACAATGGATATGGCTAATACAACTACTGGTTCAGCCTGGAATGATGCATTGTGGACATTAGCTTTAATATTATTAATTATTTCATTTCTATTTATATTATTGATAAGAAAGATTGAGAAGAGGAGTGAAATATAATGAATGCAAAAAAGGTAGATAAAGTGGTAACGTGGATAATAACAATATTAAGCTTTATAGTGGTATTTATTTTAGGAAGTTTTATATTTTATATATTAGCCAAAGGAATTAAGATGCTTAATTTCAACTTTATTACAAGTGCACCTAAAACAACTTCTAGTGGAGGGGGAATTGGACCGGAACTTTTTAATTCCTTTTATATATTAATAATTTCATTACTTATAACAGTTCCCATAGGTATAGGAGCAGGTATATATCTTGCAGAATATTCAAAGGAAGGACCTATAGTAAGGTTTATTAGATTATCTCTTGAAACAATGTCTTCTTTACCATCAATAGTTATTGGTATGTTTGGATTATTGGTTTTTGTAAATATGTTTGGCTGGGGATATTCAATAATAGCTGGTGCATTATCAGTAAGCTTGTTAAATATTCCTTCTATGACAAGAATATCGGAAAATGCTATAAAGTCAGCTTCAAAGCGAGTTAAAGAAGCATCTTTAGGTCTTGGAGCAACAAGGTGGCAGACTATAGTTAAGTTAGTTCTTCCTATAGCAATGAGTGAAATATTAACAGGAATAATATTGTCAGCAGGAAGAATTTTTGGAGAGGCATCAGCATTTCTTTATACTTCAGGGTTAAGTACATCAAAACTTGATTTTACACATTTTAGTCTGACTGGAAAGTCATCGGCGTTTTCAATATTTAGACCAGCAGAAACTTTGGCAGTGCATATTTGGAAGTTAAATTCAGAAGGATTAGTTCCAGATGCTACAGCTATAGCTAATGGAACTGCAGCAGTGTTAATGATTGCGGTAATATTATTTAATTTATTTGCAAGAATTTTAGGAAATAGGATTCTTAAATCTTGTAAAGAAAGGTAGAGGAAAAAAATGAGTATTATAAAAACTAAGGATCTGGATTTATATTATGGTAAAAATCAGGCATTAAAGAAAATAAATATGGATATTAATAAAAATGAAGTGACTGCACTTATTGGGCCATCAGGATGTGGAAAATCAACTTTTTTAAGAACTCTTAATAGAATGAATGATTTAATAGAGGGGGTAAAAGTTGAAGGAGAAGTATTATTTGAAGATAAGAATATATACAAGGATTATGATGAGATTTTTTTAAGGAAAAGGATTGGAATGGTATTTCAAAAGGCAAATCCATTTCCTATGTCTATTTATGATAATGTTGCATATGGACCTAGAATACATGGTATTAAGAATAAAGATGAATTAGATGAAATAGTAGAAAGATGTTTAAAGGGAGCTGCACTTTGGGATGAAACTAAAGATAGGCTTAAGAAAGGTGCATTAGGTATGTCAGGAGGACAGCAGCAAAGACTTTGTATTGCAAGAACACTTGCAACTTCACCAGATGTAATATTAATGGATGAACCTACATCAGCATTAGATCCTATTTCTACAAGTAAAGTTGAAGAATTAATTGAAGAGTTAAAGAAAAAGTATACAGTAATCATTGTTACACATAATATGCAGCAGTCAGGTAGAATTGCGGATAAAACAGCATTTTTCTTAAATGGAGAAGTAATAGAATATGATAAAACTGAAACTATTTTTTATAAACCTAGAGATAAAAGAACAGAGGATTATATAACAGGAAGATTCGGTTAAAAGGGGGTAGTGAAGATGGTAAGGGTTACTCAAAAGAATAGAATAGATGAAATTAATAAGAATATTCTTATTATGGCTGATTTAGTTGAAAAGCAAATACTTAAAAGTGTTGAAAATATAAAAAAATATGATCGTGATTTAGTTGAAGATATTATAAAAGATGATGATAATATAGATGACTTATATCAACTAGTAGAAGAAGAATGTATTATTTTTATAGCTACAGAACAGCCTCTTGCGAAAGATTTAAGATATGTTTTTATGGCAACAAAGATTGCAACAGAGTTAGAAAGAATGGGTGACCATGCAGTTGATATTTGCAAAGCTATTAGAAATATAGGTATAAGTCCTAAAATTATTCCTGAAGAATTATTGAAGCTATATGATATGGAAGAGAAAGTTAGGAAAATGATTAACTTATCAGTTAATGCATATATAAAAAGAGATTATGAAGCAGCATATGATATTTGTAAAATGGATGATACTATAGATGAACTTTATAATAATATATTTAATACTATGATAAGGGTAATAAAAAGAGAAGATATTCAATCCGATGTAGTTGCTCAGCTTCTTTTTGTAGCAAAGTATCTTGAAAGAATAGGTGATAGAGTAACTAATATTTGTGAGGGAATAATATTTGCAAAAAAGGGTACTTATGTTGATTTAAATGAATAGATAAATTGTAAATCTTTGTATGAAAAGTTAATCTGTCTTTGTACAGATGGCTTTTTATTTTTATACAAATTTTTTATTTTAATAATTTGTATAAAGTTAATGAATATTAAATAAAAAAACCTACACCTACTTTTTAATTGACTTAAGAAAGTTATTAATGTAATATATCATAAGATAGTAATCTTTTGCATAAGAAAAAAAGATTGTTTGAAAATTTATTCTTTTTTAGGTAAGACTATAGATGTAAAACTGTAAAAAGAATTAATATATCGAATTATCTATAGTAGGAGGAGGAATAATAAATGGGAAAACCGATAGTAGCTATGGTTGGTAGACCTAATGTGGGGAAATCAACATTATTTAATAGATTAGCTGGAAGAAGAATTTCAATAGTTCAAGATACACCAGGAGTTACAAGAGATAGAGTTTATGCTGAAGCAGATTGGCTTAACTATAACTTTACAATGATAGATACAGGTGGTATTGAACCAGAAAGTGAAAATATAATTGTAAAACAAATGAGAAGACAGGCACAGATAGCTATAGAAACAGCAGATGTAATTGTATTTATCGTTGATGGTAAAGAAGGGATAACACCAGCAGATGAAGAAGTAGCAGGAATGCTTAGAAAGTCTAAGAAACCAATTGTATTAGTTGTAAACAAGGTTGATTCAGTAAAAGAAGAAGAAAATGCTTGGGAGTTCTATAATTTAGGTATAGGTGATCCTGTAACTATTTCTGCTTCACAAGGATTAGGACTTGGAGACATGCTTGATAGAGTTGTAGAACACTTTGATAAAGATGCTGCTTCAGAAGAAGAGGATGAATATGTTAGAATAGCTATGATAGGTAAACCTAATGTAGGTAAATCATCACTTATAAATAGACTTTTAGGGGAAGAAAGAGTAATTGTTTCAAATGTACCTGGAACAACTAGAGATGCAATTGATAGTTACTTAGAAAATGAATTAGGTAAATTTATATTAGTAGATACAGCTGGCCTTAGAAGAAAGAGCAAAGTTAAAGAAGAAATTGAAAGATATAGCGTAATTAGAACTTTAGCAGCTATAGAAAGAGCAGATGTATGTATATTAATGATAGATGCAACTGAAGGAATTACAGAGCAAGACGAAAAAATAATTGGATATGCTCATGAAATGAATAAAGCTATTATGGTAATAGTTAATAAATGGGACTTGGTTGAAAAAGATGATAAGACAATGGATAAGTTTAAGAAGGAATTACAACAAAATCTTAAGTTCTTATCTTATGCAGAGTACTTATTTATTTCAGCATTAACAGGCCAAAGAACGCACAAAGTATTAGAAATGGCTAAGAAGTGCTATGATAATTATAATAAGAGAGTTTCAACAGGTATACTTAACGATGTAATAAGCAAGGCTGTATTAATGAAGGAACCACCAGTAGTAGGAATAAAGAGATTAAAGATATTTTATGCAACTCAAGTGGCAACAAAGCCTCCTAAGTTTGTATTCTTCGTAAATGATCCAAGTGCAAGACACTTCTCATATGAAAGATATTTAGAAAATCAATTAAGAGATAGTTTTGATTTTAAAGGTACAGGGATTCAGATTGAATACAGAGAGAGGAAGGAAAAATAATGACAAAGATAGCCTTTGTTGGTGGTGGGAGCTTTTCCACTGCATTAGCTATACTTTTAGCTAAAAAGGGTAATATGGTTTCTATTTATGCTAGGGATAAAAATGTTGTAGAAGATATTAATTTAAATAGAAAAAATGATAAGTACATAAAGGGATTAAATATTCCTGAAAATGTGATAGCTTATGATTCTATTGATGAAGCAGTTAAAGATGCTGAATATATAGTTTTAGGAGTGCCATCTCATGTAATAAGAAAGATGGCACAAAATCTTAAAGGAAAGATTAATAAAAATGCAATTATTATTTCAATAGCAAAGGGAATAGACCAGGAAACTGACGAAAGATTATCAGTGGTTATTGAAAAAGAATTAGATAATGATGTTGTAGTTTTATCTGGGCCAAGTCATGCAGAAGAAGTGGCGGCTGAATTACCAACAACTATTGTAGTTACATCTACTAATATGGATTGTGCGAAGAGAGTACAGGATCTATTTATGACAGAAGAATTTAGAGTATATACTAATGATGATATTATAGGTGTAGAAATAGGTGGGGCAGTAAAAAATATTATTGCATTAGCTTCAGGTGTAATAGATGGTTTAGGATATGGTGATAATACAAAGGCTGCGTTAATGACAAGAGGTATGAAGGAAATCTCTAGAATAGGAATTGCGTTAGGCAGTAAAACAGAGACTTTTTACGGTCTTACAGGTATGGGAGATTTGATAGTAACATGTACTTCTATGCATTCAAGAAATAGGAGAGCTGGAATACTTATTGGGCAGGGAAAATCTATGGATGAAACTTTACAAGAGGTAGGGATGGTTGTAGAAGGTGTAAAAGCTTGTAAAGCCTTTTATAAACTGAAAGAAAAAATTAATGTATCAATGCCTATTACTGATGCATTATATAAAGTTCTATTCCTTGGGAAAGATCCAAGAAAATCAATAGTAGAATTAATGACCAGAAATAAAAAGAGTGAAAATATATAGTGAAAAATACAGCTAAATTTAGCTGTATTTTTTTGTATAGGAAATTTAAAACTTTTTTCTCCTATCCTGCAATTCTGCCTTTAGAACCTTTTAGATGGCTTAATCAATCAATATATATATATTTTATTCTTATGGAATAATTTTTATAGGATATAAATATATATATATTGTTAGAAATTATTTGTAGGAGGTAATAACTTGGACAGCTTCAATATATACAAAGATATTGCTGAAAGAACTCAAGGGGATATATATGTTGGTGTTGTTGGACCTGTTAGAACTGGAAAATCAACATTTATTAAAAAGTTTATGGACCTGATGGTTATACCAAAGATTGATAATAATTATAAGAAAGAAAGAGCAAAAGACGAGCTGCCTCAAAGTGGATCTGGTAAAAGTATTCATACTACTGAACCAAAATTTGTACCAAATGAAGCTGTTGAGATAGGTCTTGATGATGAAATAAAGTTTAAAATACGTTTGGTTGACTGTGTAGGTTATATAGTTAAAGGCGCATTGGGTTATCTTGATGGTGAAGAAGCTAAAATGGTTCATACTCCATGGTATGAATATGAAATACCTTTTGAAGATGCGGCAGAGATAGGAACAAAAAAAGTAATTCAAGATCATTCAACAATTGGCCTTGTTGTAACAACTGATGGAAGTATTACAGGTATTGATAGAAATGATTATATAGAACCGGAAGAAAGGGTTATAAATGAACTAAAAAGTATGAATAAGCCATTCATAGTAGTATTAAACTCTTCGAAACCAAATTCTCCTGAAACAAAAAACTTGAAGAAGAAAATGGAAGAAAAGTATGATGTAACAGTTCAGATATTAGATGTATTCAATATGGTTGAGGAAGATATAGAAGATATTTTCAAACATGTACTTAATGAATTCCCGGTTAAAGAGATTGATATAGACATGCCGGAATGGCTTGAAAGATTAGAGCCTTCACATTGGCTTAAAAAAGATTTTTTCAACATAATTAAGGATATGAGTAAAGACATATCGAAAATAAAAGATATAAAGGCATCCCTAGAGAGCATAAAGAGCGATGAGTACTTAGGAACTTCTCAGCTTATGGAGATGGATCTTGGAATAGGTATAGGAAGAGTTCTTTTAAAACCTGAAGATAATATCTTCTATAAGGTTTTAAGTGAAATCTGCGATTTAGAAGTTGAGTCAGAAAGTGATTTATTATCCTTAATTAAGGAATTGAATTATGCTAAGAAAGAATATGATAAAGTTAAAGAAGCATTAGATGAAGTTAAGACTACAGGTTATGGCTTGGTTGCACCACAGCTTACAGAAATGAAATTTGAGGAACCAGAGATAGTTAAACAAGGAAATAAATATGGAGTAAAGTTAAAGGCAAGTGCTCCATCATTGCATTTGATTAAAGCTGATATAAAGACAGAAATTAGTCCAATTATGGGGTCTGAAAAGGAATCAGAAGAACTTGTAAATGCTCTTCTTGAACAATTTGAAACTGATCCTACAAGTTTGTGGCAGAGTAATATGTTTGGTAAGTCTTTAGAAGTTCTTGTTAAAGAAGGCTTACAAAATAAGCTTTATAGAATGCCAGAAGATGTTCAGATAAAAATCCAAAAAACACTTCAGAAAATTATCAATGAAGGTGATGGAGGTTTAATCTGTATAATACTTTAATGTAAAAAAAGGGAGAAGCGATTTTTAATTAAAAAATTAGCTTCTCCTTTATGCATTTTGTTAATAGATTAAAGAAAGAGTTGAAATGTTTCTTTAGGGTGTGCTTATAATTCTTGATGAAATAAAAGCTGATATAGGCACTGTAAGTATTAATGCAATAGTACCGCATAGTCCCTCCATTATTTCTATACCAATAGAATACATATTTAAAAGTTGATTATAGGACATATTATAAGAATGCAAAATTATTAATGTACTTAAAGAACCGCCTGTAAAGGCTAGGATTAATGTGTTAGACATAGTTCCCATCATATCTTTTCCAATTGTTATACCACTTTTAAAAAGATCCTTAGATGTTAAGTTTGGATTTTTAATATGAAGTTCTTGAATTGATGAAGCTAAAGATACACTTACATCCATAACAGCACCTAAAGAAGATATAAGGATTCCAGCAAATAAAAGTCCATCAATTTTTAGATTGCTGTTTTGTGCAATATAAATAAGCTCTTCTATATCCGAAATATTATAACTTGTAATGTTTGTTATTATACCAAATATCTTAGCTATGATTCCTGCTAAGATAACACCTATAATTGTACTTAGAATACCGCTTAAAGCTTTTTTAGTAAATCCATTAATAAGAATAATGGATACGTTAGATGTTATTACAACAATAAAAATTGCACATAAGAAAGGGGATAAGCCCCTAAATAGTAATGGAATGAAAATAAAAATTACACATATAAAAGTAAAGACAAGCCCTAAGGCAGATTGTAGGCCTTGCTTTTTACCAATAATAATTAAAAGAAAGATAAAAATCACAATGAATAAATATATGCATGGAGACCTATAATAGTTATAGACAGAAACCTGGGTTGAACTATCACTAATATTCAAGCTGATTATTACTTTTAATCCAACTGTACAATCAGCACCATATAAATAGGATGATGAACTAGTGGCTTCAAAAGTATTTCCTTTTTCACTGCCTGATAAAACTTTTACTTTTACAATTTGTTTTCCCATTCGTGTATTATCATCTTGCAGATTATCTTTTATAATTTCTGTTACAACTGCCTTTTCAAAAGTACTTCCCTCTCTATTAAAAAGTTCTAAGGGTTTATTTTTGTTAAGGTAAAGAGCTAATAATAAAACCATTGCTAGTAAGATAGAAAATACTATTTTGCATATACTCTTAAATTTATTTGTTTTCATTTATAGGCCTCCAAAAGTTTGAATTATTAATTATTTATATTCTTTTTAGTTTTATCTTTTAAACGAAATGTTGATATTAAAAATCCTGAGGCTAAAATAAGTAAGGTTATAAGAGTAGATAACATAAATATATTTGATGTATCCGCTGTTTTTACACTTAGCCCATTTTCAGAAGAAGTAGGAGTGTTTGAAATACTTGTATCTGTAGCATTTTCTTCTGTAGGTTGTGAGTTATCTTTTGAAACATTTTTATCTGTATCAGAAGAAGGAGAATTTGAGACTTTTTTAAGGTTATTCATAGATTCTTTTAAATCAGAATAGGCTTTAGTGACTGAATCTGTATCTGCATCACTTTGAGCTAATATATTCTTTGCATATGTTAATGATTTAAACATAGATTCATAACTTTCAGGTGTATATTCATCTTTATTTATTTCTTCTCCTTTAGTAATTAAAGCTTTTAAATTTTCTTTATCTACAGATTTTACAATTGTATAAGAATTATCAATTTTTTCATTATTGTCACTTCTGTATGTATTTATACTGAAACTTACGTCGTTAATTTCTACAACTGAATATGTAGGAATATCTTCCTGCCATCTTGCAGCTATATAGTTTTGTTTTTTAGGATATAATTCGTAATATTTGCTTCCAGTAGCAGAGTTAGCAGTCATATATAAGGTTCCTTTAGGGTTTATTGCTTTGCCATTTTCATAAGTAACATTTTGAATGGTATCGTTAGCTAATTGAAAAGAACGTGAATATGTATGGTCATGACCTTGTAAAACAACATCTATATTGTTATCATCAATAATTTTAGAAAAAGTTTCTCTAAGTGCTTTACCATCACTTTCTGAGTGAGGAGCACCAGTACCATAAATATCATGGTGAAAAGTTACTATACGCCATTTTGAGTTTGGATTTTCTGAAGTTGCTTTTTTAATAATTTCATTATGTTCAGCAGTATTTGTGTTATTACTATTTAGAAAAATAAAAAGAGCATTTCCAAAGGTATAGTAATAATCACCGCCAGCGGCTGTTGAACCTAAATTTGAAGCGTTTGGATTGTTAAAGTGGAAAGAATAATTTGAATTTCTAGAGTCATGATTTCCGATAGTTGAAGCTATAGGAAGTGATCTTAAAATTGAAGGGCTTAAGAAAGATGCATACTCTATTTCATTTGAAGTACTTAATGCATTATTCTTATCACTTGTATTGATTTGATCACCAGCAGATAAAAGAAAGCTTATATCAGGATTATTACTTAATGCATTATTTAAAGTGTTATTCCAATTAAAGGAGTCATTTCTACAAGCACGTTCTTGACCTAAGTTTTTTCCATCAGATGATGAAATATTATTAGCTGAAGCTCCAATTTGGGGATCTCCTACATATAAGAATTTGAAGTCTTTATTTGATTTTGTATTGTAAGAATAGGTTTTATCAAAATTATCTGAGGTAGTATAAGAGTAGATATATTCAGTATTTTCTTCTAAGTTAGTAACTGTAACTTTATTTGAGTTATAATTTTCAACTGCAGAAGAAGAGATTCCAGTAAATATTTTAGCATTGTTAGGGAATACTCCATCCTTTACTTCTGATTTTTTTGCTATTTTAATTTTAGGAAGACCAGATTCTGAAGTTTTGCTATACCAGCAAAAGTTAAGTTCAGAAGAGTTTTTTCCAGGAGTAAGACATATGCTTGTCCAATTATTTTTTATGTTTTCCCATTTAGAAGTATATTCTGACCAACTTAAAGTTGTTGTATCTGCTTCTGTGAATTTGTCATCAGAGTTTGCAGAAGTTGTTAATGGTGCAGTAAAGATGATAGCTGCAGCTGTTGTTAATAGTAAAGTTCTAATTTTCTTCATTTATATTTGTTCTCCCTTCGAAATTGAGTATTTGTAACAATTAACATTATAAGGTATGAGATGTAATAAACAACAAATATTAAAGAGACTTTACAAAGGGGTAAAAGGATTTAACTTTCATAATATACTTTTAAAATAGTTAACAAAAAAACTGCTTGAATAAAAGTATCCAAACAGTTTTATGAGAATATAAATTTTAATCTACTTTAAAAATCCATCCCTCAGGAGCTTTAACATCACCAAATTGAATTCCAACTAAAGTATCATATAATTTTTTTGTTATAGGTCCAACTTCTGTTTCACTATAGAATACGTGAAGTTTTCCTTTATAATCTATACCACCAATTGGTGAAATAACAGCTGCAGTACCACATGCACCAGCTTCTTTAAATATATCAAGTTTATCTATAAATACATCTCCCTCAATAGTTTCAAGGCCAAGATATTCTTTAGCTAAATATAATAGTGAATACTTAGTTATACTTGGTAATATTGAAGGTGATTTAGGAGTTATAAATTTATTATCTTTAGTTATACCAAAGAAGTTTGCAGAACCAACCTCTTCAATTTTTGTATGAGTAGCAGGATCAAGATAAATACAATCAGCATAACCTTTTTCAGCTGCAATTGCATGAGATTCTAATGAAGCTGCGTAGTTACCTCCAACTTTTTGTTGACCAGTACCGTAAGGAGCTGCTCTATCATAATCTGAAATCATAAAGTTTACTGGAGCCATTCCACCTTTAAAGTATGGACCTACCGGCATACAGAATACTATAAATATGTATTCTTTTGCAGGTTTAACACCTATATTATCTCCAACTCCTATCATTAAAGGTCTTACATATAATGTTGCACCAGTTCCATATGGAGGTACAAATCTTTCATTAGCTTTAACAACTTTTTTACAAGCATCAATAAACATATCGACAGGAACTTTTGGCATTAATAATTTTCTGCAGGAGTCTTGAAATCTTTCAGCATTTCTATCAGTTCTAAATAATTGAATGCTTCCATCTTTAGTTCTATATGCCTTTAACCCTTCAAAACATTGCTGGCCATAATGCAAAGCAGGTGATGCTTCGCTTATGACTAGCATATTATCTTCTATAAGTTTTCCTTCATCCCATTTTCCGTCTTTCCATTTTGCTATGAAACGATAATCAGTTTTAATATAATCAAAACCAAGTTCTTCCCAGTTTATATTGGTATTTTTGTCCATTGTAATCTCCCCAATCATTATAATTATTCTTATAACTATTGTAACACTTTATAAAAAATGGTAAAGGAGAAAATGGATAAAAAAAATAAAAAGTTAATAAATAAATAGTAATGCAATATAATATACTAAAGATATTATTATTGTTGAAAAACTTAAGTATATTAAAAAATTATTTCTTAAAATATAAATGAGGCGTGGTGAGGAAGGTATGAGAAGTTATTATAAAGCTTATAGAAAAGTAGGACGAATAAATGCTTCTTTAGCAGGAAAGTTAGGATTTTCATTTGATGGAAGTGTATATGCCTCACCTGGGGTGTTAAGCCATATAAAAAAGCATCATGGCAGACAGCTTACAAGAATGGTTAAAGATAATCTAATCAAGGTTATTGAAAGTATAATAGAGGAGCCTGATTATATTGGTGTGGATAAAAAAAGGGGGCATAAAGGTGCTTTAGAATTAATAAAAAAAGTTGATACAACTTTGCTTTTAGGTCTTGAGGTTGATTTAGATGAAGAATATATATATGTTTCAACTCTTTATCCAATAACAAAAAGTAAGATTGATAATAGAATATATAGTGGAAGAATTATTAAGTATAAAGATTTGTAAACTAATATATATAATTAGTTATTTGTTGCATAAAAAAAGAGCTAGCTT
>CAKVFO010000100.1 GCA_934746785.1 uncultured Clostridium sp.
CTGCACTTCCACCTTTAAATAAATCTTTAAAAGTTTCATTAAAGTTTTTATTTAATACCTTAAAGTTTTCTTTAAATAGAACTTTCATTTTATCAGTCATCTCCGTTATAACTGCCATTAATTCTTCTTTTGCCTTTTCAAGGTCTTCTCTTTGAGCAGACATAAATTCATACTTTTCTTTTATTTCTTCGTATTCTTCTATAGCCGCAAGATTTACAACCCCTAATGCTGTTATCTTTCTTTTTAAATCCGAAATTTTTTCTTTAAATTCAACTACATTTTCAACTTTAACAGCAATTTCTTTTGCCTCTGCAAATGTAAGTTTTAACTCTTCATTTAATTTTGTATAAAGATTTTCCTTTTCAACTTCACTTCTTGTCTTAAGTACTTCTCTCTTATTAAGTTCTACCTCTTCCTTATTTATTAAATCTAAAGATTCATTTATAATTGTATCTTTTCTATTATATTCTTCTTTCAATTTTCCTCTTAAAACTTCTGCATCTTTGAAGCTTCCCTCAAGATTTTTTACATATTCATTTAACTTTAAAATATCTTCTCCCTTTGAAGTTATATTTCCTTCTAAAACTTTAACGTCTTCTTTATTCTTAATATTTTCTTCATCTATTTCCTTAAGCTTAAAAGTATCACTTTCAATATCAGAAGTTATTCTATTTATTTCATTAGTTTTGTTCAATAAAACTTCATCTAAAGATGCTTTTTCGACCTTTAAATCTGTAAGCTTATTTCTAACACTTTCAGAATCACTTCTATGTTTTTCTAAAGATTTATCTAATTCATTTACAGTATTATTATTAATAGTTATAGATTTTTCTATATTATCTAATTCTGTATTTTTATCATTAATCATTAAATTGATTTTTTCAATATCTGAATTATTTACATTTACTTCTCTTCTTAAAATATCAATACTTCTTTTTAATCTATCAATTTCATTTTTTAAAGAATTTATTTTACTTTCCAGTCTTGCAGTTTCAATATTTCTAGAATGTATTTCATCTCTATGATTTAAAACTTCTTCATCAAGCTTTTTAGCATTTTGTTTTAAAACTTCTAATTCATTTAATAATTTACTTAGTTCCTCTTTCTTAGTAGTAATGTTTAATCCTAATTCTTCTATCTCTCTTTTTCTTCCTAAAATATTTGTATGTTTAGCATAAATACTACCACCAGTTAATGCTCCGCCTGGTGCAATAATTTCCCCTTCTAAAGTAACTATTCTATAACTATTATTCCCTTTTTTTGATATAGCTAAAGCAGTATCCATATTAGCTGCAACTATAGTTCTGCCAAGCATATTATTAATTGCCTTTTCATACTTTGCTGGATATGTTATTACATCACTAGCTATACCTAAATATCCTGGCATGTTCTTTATAGAATCATCTAAATTAAGCTTATTACCTCTGATATTATTTAAAGGAAGAAAAGTAGCTCTGCCTAGTTTATTATTTTTCAAATAAGTAATTAAATCTTTAGCAACTTTATCACTTTCTGTAATAACATTAGAGATTCCAGCTCCTAATGCTATTTCTATAGCTACTTCATATCTTTTCTCTACTTTAAAAATTTCACCTACTACTTTAGTACCTTCAGTTTGAGGAATTACACCTTTATGTATCCTTTCCATTAAAACCTTAACAGATCTATTGTAACCCTCATAATGTTTTTCTAAATTAGTAAGCATATTTTTATTTGCTTCAAGTTCATTTATATTTTTGTTAACATTTCTTATTTCATGGTCTTTCTTAGTAATCTTAGAACTTAATATAGATATTTCCTTTTTCTTTTCTATAATCTTTTCTTCTAATCCCTTAACATCTTTTATATTATCTTCTAAATTGCCACTCAAACTCTCTACAGTTCCTAAATTAATCTTTATATTCCCTTCAGTTGATGTAATAGATACAGCAGCTGTTTTATTCTTTTCCTGCTTAACTTCTAAATCATTTTCCATCAGAGCAATACTACGCTTAACTTCAGAAGAACTTCTCATAAGTTCATATTCTTCTTCTTTTAATAACTTTATATCATTCTCAACCTTTAATATATTATCAATAAAATCTTTATTATTTTCTTCTAATATTATGATTTCATTTTCTTTAACTTTTTGATTATTTAAACTTTTTTCAAAGTCAATTTTCGCTAATGTTAGTTCCTCTTCTAAAGACTTAATTTTCAACTTTAATTCTTCATAAATAACTGAATTCTTTTCTATAAATCCATTTAGACTTTTTATTCTTTCTCTATAGATTTCAATATCTTTAGTAATTTCCGATATATTATCTTTCTTCTCGTAATAGTCTTTCCTACTTTCAGAGGTTTTATTTTCTAAATCTTCTATTCTCTTTTCTAATTCTTTAAGCTTTTCCTTATTTTTTTGCAATTCATTTCTTTTACCATTTAAAACTGCTTTTCTAGAATCAACTTCACTAATAAATTCTTCTAAAGTGCTGTTTAGAGCCTTTATATTGTTAACAACAATTGATACTTCTTTTTCTTTTAACTCATTAGATAGCTCATTATATTTTAACGCCTTTTCCCTATCAATTCTCAAAGGTTCAATTCTTTCTTCATAGGTAGAGATTATATCGTTAATTCTAACAAGATTATTATCAGTATTACTAAGTTTCTTTTCTGCTTCTTCTTTTCTTGATTTATACTTAACTATACCTGCAGCCTCTTCTAAAAGTGCCCTTCTATCTTCAGGTTTCCCACTTAATATAGCTTCAATTTTACCTTGTCCTATTAACGAATAACCTTCTTTCCCTATACCTGTATCCATAAATAACTGAGTTATATCTTTTAATCTACACTTAGTTCCATTTATAAGATACTCATTTTCTCCTGAGCGAAAAATTCTCCTTGATACCGTTATTTCACTATAATCACTAGAAAGAGCTCCATCTTCATTATCTAATGTAAGAGAAACTTGTGCAAGTCCTACAGGTTTTCTAAACTGAGTACCTGCAAAAATAACATCTTCCATCTTCCCCCCTCTTAGGGTTTTAACACTCTGCTCTCCCAAAACCCACCTTACAGAGTCTGAAATATTACTTTTACCACTTCCATTAGGTCCTACTACTGCTGTAACACCCTTTTTAAACTTTAACTCTGTTTTATCTGCAAAGGATTTAAATCCTCTTATCTCAAGAGACTTTAAAAACACTTTATTCACTCCTCTAATATAATATACTTGGTATTAAACTTAAAAGAAAAATAATAGCCATAAAAATTGCTAATACATATGTCATTTTTTCTCTAGTTTTCTTTTTCATCTTTTCTCATCTCCTATACTCTATCTTCTTAAGTTTATAGTAAAATATAATTAATTTCAACAATATAAAATACTGTCTGAAACTTTTTAATTCCAGACAGTATTTAAAATCAATTATAATTTTTCTATTATTAAGTTTCCTCTTTCTATAGTACTATTTTGAACAACTTTTATTTTATAACCTTCTTGTAAAAGCTTATTAAAATAAGTCTTTCTATTTGCATAAAGTTTACTTATATCTTTATTGTTGATTGTAACAATAATACTAGAAGGTTCCTTCACTTCTTCTCTAATCCTATCAGCCATTAAACTTCCTTCAACAAGTTCTCTAAAAGCTGGATGAAAAGGACCAGCGACTACATCTTTACCTTCTGCTATCTCATCAGTTGGCTGAAGCCCTATTCTAATAACATTTATATTATTAGAATTATACCTTTTATAAAGCTCTTTGCAAATATCAACTGCCTCTTCTAATGTATAAGGTATATAATCCCCTCTATTATACATTATTTCCATAGGTGTATCTTTTATAACTAACGAAGGATACAATCTACATATATCCGGTTTCATACTTATTGATTTTTTAACACTTTCTATATCCTTCTCAAATGTATCACCTGGAAGTCCTGGCATTATTTGATGTCCTAAAGTCATCCCATATTTTTTAATAAGTTCTGATGCTTTCAATACATCGTTAGAACTATGACCTCTTCCTGCTTTTATAAGCACTTCATCATCTAAAGATTGAACTCCTAGTTCTATTATATCAACCTTATATTCTTTTAAATAGGTAAGAATATAATCATTAATATAATCAGGTCTTGTAGACATTCTAATTTTATTAATAAGACCTTTGTCTTTATATTCTTTAGCAACAGTTAGAAGTTCTCTTTGCTTAGATTCTCTTATTCCAGTAAAAGTTCCTCCAAAAAATGATATTTCCACTGTAGCATTACTTTTATCAATAGTTTTTAAATGCTCATCAACAATTGTATATACAGTATCTGCAGTCACTTTATCTTTAACTCCTGTAATTCTATCTTGATTACAAAAAACACAATCGTGAGGGCATCCCTCATGAGGTACGAATATAGGTATAATGTAATAATTTTTACTCATCAATTACCTCCATTGAAATAAGTGCTTTTTTTGCTGCATTTTGTTCTGCTTCTTTTTTACTAAAGCCTTCTCCAGCTCCCTTAATTTCATTACCAACCAATACATTAACATAGAATTTTCTTCTATGTGGTGGTCCTTCATATTTAGTTAAATCATAAATAATATCAACTTCACCATTAACTTGCAAATGTTCTTGAAGTTTTGTTTTAAAATCTAAAATAATCTTATTTTTAATTGCTTTATTGATAATATTCTTAAATTCTTTTAAAATAAAACCATTAGCTTCTTTAATCCCTTTATCTAAGTATATAGCTGCAATCACAGCCTCTACTGCATCTGCTTGTATAGACTTTCTTTCTCTTCCTCCTGTAAGTTCCTCACCTTTGCTCATCTTGATGAAACGAGAAAGCTTAAGTTTTTGAGCAACAGCATATAATGAATTTTCACATACAATCAAGCTTCTAAGTTTAGTAAGCTCACCTTCTGTCTTTTTTTTAAAATTACTAAAAAGATACTCAGTTATACATAATTGTAAAACCGAATCTCCTAAAAACTCTAATCTTTCATTATAATTGCCATCTTTAAATTGCTTTGCATAAGAACTATGAGTTAATGCAATTTTTATATAATTAAAATTGTTAAACTTTATACCCAAGGTTTCTTCTACCAAGCCTACATTTATTTCATTCATTTCAAACTCTCCTTATAAAGTTTATTCTTCAATTTTCAGGGCATACTAACAAATTCAAGAATAAACTAAAATTAAAATCCCGCAAAAATTAGCGGGATTATATTACTCTTCATGATGTTCTTTAACGTAATTGACTACATCGCCAACTGTTACAAAACCTTCCACATCTTCATCTGGAATTTCTAAATCTAATTCATCTTCTAAAGCCATTATAAGTTCAACTATATCTAAAGAATCTGCATTTAAATCTTCTACGAAAGCAGCATCCGAAGTAATTTCTTCAACATCTATACCTAGCTTATCCGCTATTATTTCTTGTATTCTTTCAAACATAAAATTCACCTCCAAAGTTCTTTCAATAAGATAATAGTATATAAAGATATATTCGTCAATATAGCTTTAAGAAAAAATCTAGAAACGAAATGGCTAACGCTATTCTTTTTTAGTTCAGAAAGCGACTTTGTTAAGCCATCCAAAAAGTCCAAAAAGAAAAATAATTCGTTATGAAAATTTAATCTTTTTTTCTTTTTGGTTCTTTTGAGGCACTATAATTATTTGTTGATTTCTTCCTGTATCTTTTCAAGAACTCCTCTATCGTTGAATTCTTTTGCCTGTCTAATAGCATTTTTAAAAGCTTTTCCATCGGAACTGCCATGTGCTTTTATACATACACCATTAACACCTAAGAAAGGTGCTCCACCTACTTCTTTATAATCAAACTTAACCATAAGATTCTTAAATACTGGTTTTAATAAAGCGGCACCAATTTTAGAAATTAATGAAGAAGAGTATATTGAATCTTTAACCATGCCAAGAAAAGTAGAAGCACAACCTTCATACATCTTTAATACAGTATTACCAACAAATCCATCAGTCACCAAAACGTTAACTTCACCCTTTGGAATCTCTCTTGGTTCAACGTTACCAACAAAATTAAAGCTTTCTTCCTTTAACAATTTATAAGCTGATTTAGTAAGTTCATTACCCTTTTCCTCTTCAGTTCCTATGTTAACAAGTCCTATAGATGTATTATTACTATCAAACATTATTTCATAATATATTTTACCCATCTTAGCAAACTGCAAAAGATATTGAGGTTTACAATCAACATTGGCACCTACATCTACCACCATGAAATTACCTTTTCTTCCTGGCATTATTGGTGCTAAAGCTGGTCTTTCAACCCCTTTCATTCTTCCAACAATTAAAGTACAACCTGCTAAAAAAGCTCCTGTACTTCCAGCTGAAATAATTCCATCACATTCTCCATCTTTAACTAAGTTTAAAGCTTTTACTATGGATGATTCTTTCTTTTTTCTAAGAGCCATTACCGGATGTTCATTAGGCGATATGACTTCTTTTGCATCCACAATACTAACTCTTTCTTTAGGATAATTATGCTTTGAAAGCTCTGCTTCTATTTCTTCTTTTGGGCCTGTAATATACATTTGAAGATCTGAATATTCATTCAATGCCTGGACTACTCCATCCACTACTGCCTGTGGTGCATTATCTCCGCCCATTCCATCTATAGCTATCTTCATAATTTTCTCTCCTTTTTTCTTATATATAAAAGAAAAGAAAGTCATAAGACTTTCTTTATTCTTCAGTAACTACTACTTCTTTACTCTTGTAGTAACCACAGTTTTTACATACTCTATGAGCTAACTTCATTTCGTGACATTGAGGACATTCTACTATTCCTGGAGTCTTAGCTTTGAAAGTTTGAGCTCTTCTTGAATCTCTTCTTGCTTTACATGTCTTTCTTGCTGGATTTCCCATGCTTACACCTCCTTATTATTCAACAACGCTCTTAGTTCTTCGAATCTAAGATCATAATCTTCGTTGTTACAGCTGCAAGTTCCTTTATTTAAATTCACTCCACAACTCTGACAAAGGCCTTTGCAATCTTCTCTGCAAAGTCTTTTAATAGGCAAGGTAGAAACTATTGAACTTTCAACAACTTCTGAGATGTCTAATACATCATCCTTTACAAAGGATAATTCATCGTCTTCATCTAATAAAGACATATCCATTGTAAACCTTTCTTCTATATCAATATCTACTGGATAGATAAAGGCCTCTAAGCATCTAGAACACTTAAGTTCCAAATCACATTTTATATGTGCTTTAATTATTACAATTTCATTATCTGAAGCAGCTACTCCTTCAACTTCAACTTCTGAAATTGGTTTAATCATTTCACCTTCAAAATTAAAAGGTTCAATATTAAACTTATAGGAAATACTTTTTTTTCTTTCTCTTCTTGAGATTAAATCTGAAAATCGTATCTTCATAAAAACGACTCTAAACGAGCCTTTTTCACTCCTTAACTAAAATATTTACTGAACAAACACAATTTATTATATAAAGTGACAGAATAAAAGTCAAGACATTATTTTAATAATTCTGCAGTTTCTTTAGCTATCATTAGTTCTTCATTTGTTGGGACAACGTAAACTTTAACTTTTGAATCTTTACTAGAAATTTCTGCTAGTTCTCCCATTACATTATTTCTTTCTCTATCAAGTTTCACACCCATATATTCAAGACCTTCTAATATATCTATTCTTGTCTGCCATGAATTTTCACCTATACCCGCAGTAAATATTATACAATCAACACCATTCATAGCTGCTGCATAAGCTCCTATTTGAAGTTTAATCTTATATGCAAAAATATCTAAAGCAAGCTGTGCTCTTTTATTTCCGTGTTCATAAGCAGCTTCTTTAATATCTCTTAAATCTGAGCTTATATTAGTTATACCATAAACTCCAGACTTTTTGTTCATAATTTCATTAACCTCTTCAGCAGTATATCCTAAATCAGTTATTAAATAAGTAACGATAGATGCATCTATACTTCCACATCTTGTACCCATAACCAATCCATCAAGAGGAGTAAATCCCATTGTAGTATCAATAGATTTTCCATCTTTAATAGCTGTTACACTTGCACCATTACCAATATGACAGCTTATTATCTTTAAATCCTCTACATTTTTACCCATAACTTCTGCAACTTTTCTTGATACATATTTATGGCTTGTGCCATGAAATCCATATTTTCTAATATGATTTTTTTCATAGAATTCATATGGCAATGCATATAAAAATGCTTTTTCTGGCATTGTTGAATGAAAAGCTGTATCAAATACAAGTACCATTGGAGTATTTGGCATTAATGCTTTACACGCTTCAATTCCTACTCTGTTTGGTCCATTATGCAATGGAGCAAGTTTAACACATTCTTTTAAATCTTCCATCACTTTATCATCAACTATTACAGATTTTAAATATCTTTCTCCACCGTGAACAACTCTATGTCCTACTGCCGAAATTTCATCTAATGAAGTAATAACTCCATATTCTTTATCAACTAATAAATCAAGAACGTGTTTCATAGCTTCTTTATGGTTAACCATATCCACTTTAATTACATGTTTATTTCCATTAACTTTTTGAGCTAAGCTTGAGCCTGACAATCCTATTCTTTCAACTAACCCTTGTGCTAAAGTATTTTCCTTTTCCATATCAATAAGCTGATACTTTAATGATGAACTACCACAATTAATAACTAATACGTTCATTAATAAAACTCCCCCTGTAACATTAATTTATTGAAAATTTATTCAATCTCTTTTCCTTAAGATCAAATAAAATGTTATACCTTATTATTTAATAGCTTGTGCTTGAACTGCTGTAATTGCAACAACTTTTACTATGTCATCTGAGCAGCATCCTCTTGATAAATCGTTAATTGGTTTTGCAAAACCTTGACAAATTGGTCCAATAGCTTCTGCATTAGCAAATCTTTGAACTAATTTATATCCTATATTTCCTGCTTGTAAATCCGGGAATACTAATACATTAGCTTTTCCTGCTACTGTGCTATTTGGTGCTTTTTGAGCCGCAACTTTTTCTACTATAGCTGCATCTAATTGTACTTCACCATCAATATTTAAATCAGGTCTTAATTCTTTTGCTATTTCTGTAGCTTTTCTAACTTTTTGTACTAATTCACCATCTGCACTTCCCATAGTTGAGAATGAAAGCATAGCTACTTTTGGTTCCATCTTACAAAGATTTTTAGCTGTTTCTGCTGTTGCTATTGCTATTGCTGCTAATTGATCTTCATTTGGATTTGGATTTACAGCACAGTCAGAGAATAATAATAATCCATTTTCACCATACTTTGATCCTGGTACTAACATAATAAAGAAACTAGATACACAAGATACTCCTGGAGCAGTCTTTATAATTTGTAAACCTGGTCTTAAAAGATCACCAGTTGTATGAACTGCACCTGAAACCATACCATCTGCATCATCAAGTTTTACCATCATTGTTGCAAAATATAAAGGATCTCTGACAATCTTATCAGCCTTTTCCATTGTCATACCTTTTTTCTTTCTTAATTCATAAAAAGCTTCAACATAAGCTTCTAATCTATCTGATTTTTCTGGATCTATAATCTTAACACCGCTTAAATCCACATCTAAACTTTTAGCTTTTTCATTTATTTCATCTTCATTACCTATTAGAACTGGATATGCAAATCCTTGTTTTTGAATTTCTTGTACAGCAACTAATGTTCTGTCTTCAGTTCCCTCAGGTAGTACTATTGTTTTTTTATTGCTTTTTGCTACTTCAAAAATTTTGTTCATAAGTTCCATAAGTTTATTTCTCCTTTCAAGACTTCATGTCTTCAGTTAATAATATACTCCTTATGTTAGTATAATTTCAATATATATTATTCCATTTTACTAAAAGTCTTTAGATTAAAAATTATCCAAATTATCAGACAACGTTTTTTTCTTCACAAACTTTGTTTTCTTATCTTCCTATTTTTACAGCATATGATATAATACTTTTATTATCTTTAAAACAAGGAGAAATTATTATGAATTTAACTGGGATAATAACTGAATATAACCCCTTTCACCAAGGACATCTTCACCATCTAGAATCTGCAAAAAAGGATACTAATTGTGATGGTGTTATATGTATAATGAGCGGAAACTTTATGCAGCGCGGGACACCTGCATTATTAGATAAATGGTCAAGAGCTGAAATAGCTGTAAAAAATGGTGTGGATTTAGTTATCGAACTTCCATTAATATATTCAATTTCTTCAGCAGAGGGTTTTGCACATGGAGCATGTAAAATCTTAGATCAAACTTCAGTTATAAAAAATCTTTATTTCGGAAGTGAAGCTGGCGAAATTACTAAATTACACAAAATTGCTGAAACACTAATCCATGAACCTGATAGATTTAAAATTTCAATAAAAAATCACCTTGATAAAGGCCTTCCTTTTCATACAGCAAGAAGTCTTGCACTTGAAGACTGCCTTCAGGATTTAGATATAAAAAATATCATATCTAACTCAAACAACATACTCGGTATTGAATATATTAAATCTTTAATTAAATTGAATAGCGATATATCTTCAAAAACATTAAAACGAATAGGTTCTAATTATAATGATGAAAAAACCTCAACTTCCTTTTCATCAGCAACCTCTATTAGGAAACTTTTAAAAGAAAATGGCGATTTAGATTGTTTGAAAAATTTTCTACCTAATGAAACTTATAACTACCTTTGTGAATTAAAAAATAACCACTATAAATTTACATTTGAAGATAGTATTTTTAATTTTTTAAGATATAAACTGCTTACAGAGGGTGAAAAGATTAACAATATTTTAGATGTTTCAGAAGGAATTGAAAATAAAATACTAAAAGAAATTATTAACTCAAATAACATTAATGAACTTATTTTGAATGTAAAAAGTAAAAGATATACATATTCAAGAATAAGCAGAATACTTTTAAGCTTTTTTATCGGCTTAGAAAACTATGATTTAGAAGATATATCTAATAATTATAATGATTATATTCGTCCCTTAGCATTTAATGATACTGGTAGAAAAATCATTAAAGAAATTAAGAAAAAAGGTACTATAGAAATAATTACAAAACTACCACAAAAAATTACCAACAAAAAATTAGAGTTAGATATTTTAGGAACAAAAGCTTATTCTATCTTAAATCAATCAATCTCACCAATTGAAGATTATTTAAGAAGTCCATCATATTTAAAATAAATAATAATAATGTAAAGCTACAGAAAATATAATACATTAGATAGGAGTGATTTTATGTTTTATATTATAAGTCTGTGGCTTTTTATTATTGTTCTAATTATATTACTAATTAAACAACTTAAAATAAATACTAACTATATAATTTGTTTTCTTTTAACCTTGTTGACTATATTTTTTATAGTAGATTTGAAAAATTCAATGAATTCAGCTTTAGAAGGATGTAAACTATGGTTCACTGCAATCCTGCCAACCATCTTCCCCTTCTTAGTAATATGTAATTTACTTATATCTTATGATGGGATTAAACTGTATTCAAAAATTTTAGGGCCTTTATTGTGCAAACCACTAGGACTTTCAAAATCTTCTGCTTTTCCTATTACAGCTAGTATTTTATGTGGTTATCCACTTGGTGCTAAATATTGTTCAGATATTTATAAGGAAGGATTTATTTCTAGAGATGAATACCTTAGGTTATTAAACATTGCTACAAACTGTGGGCCACTATTTATAATAGGACCTGTATCTACAGCAATGCTTGAAAACATAAAATTTTCATATATATTATTAGTTGCCAATTACTTAGCACCATTTATTATTGGACTTATAACAAAAAGAAAAACTAGTCCTTCTAACATTAATTCTCTAATCGACTCTAACTGTAGCAAGGACTTTGGTACAAAATTCAAAAATGCTATAGACGATGCTGTAAAAACCACTATTTCTATTGGTGCCTTTATTGTTAGTTTTTCTGTGATTATAGGCATAATAAAAAACAATACTTATACAAGTATTGTTTTCCAAAAATTAGAACTTCTATTTAATACTCCAAATAATTCTCTATACTCATTAT
>CAKVFO010000101.1 GCA_934746785.1 uncultured Clostridium sp.
TGAATCATGTGTTGCTGGAATTGGAAATAGTCTAGTTGTCGAGGACTCAAATAAGAACTATTTAGACTTTGAAAATATAGCTCTCTTACAAGGAGGATCTTTAAGTTTTGATGCTGCAACCTTTGAAATATGGTGTCCTCTATTAAATGGAGGAAGACTTCATCTTGAAAATAAAGAAGTTATTTTAGATGTAAAGAAACTGAAAGACACCATAGAGAAATATGAAATTAATACAATGCTTATAACTACAGCACTATTTAATAAGTTAATAGATTTAGATGCAGGGGTTTTTGATACTATGACAAATCTATTATTTGGAGGAGAAAAGGCTTCAGAAAATCATATACATAAGCTTTTAGAAAGAAACCATAAAATAAAATTAGTAAATGTATATGGACCTACAGAAACAACTACTTTTGCAGCCTGTAAAACTATTAAACATTGTGATGTTAACGAAGAAGTTACTATAGGGCAAACAATATCAGGAGCACAAAATTATATTATTTCAGATTCAAAGCTTTGTGGAATTGGTGTGCCGGGAGAATTATATGTGGCAGGAATAGGGGTAGCAAGAGGATATTATAACAGAGAAGAATTGACAGCTGAAAAGTTTACTGATAATCCTTTTGGACCTGGAAAAATATATGCTACTGGAGATTTAGCAAGCTGGGTACCTGATGGAAATATTAGATACTTAGGCAGAATAGACAGTCAGGTTAAACTTAGAGGTTTCCGTATAGAACTTGGTGAAATAGAAAATGCCTTTAGAACTTTAAAAGAGGTAAAGGATATAACAGTTTTATTTAAGAGAAAAGATAATGGAGAAAGTGCTATTTATGCTTATATTGTAAAGGCAGACGAGGTAAGTATTCATTACATAAAGGAAGAAGTGAAAAAGCTTTTGCCAGAATATATGATTCCAGCTTATATGATGTTTATTGAGGATATTCCTTTAACTGTTAATGGAAAGGTAGATAAGAGGAAATTACCTGAAATTCAAGGAGAGAGTAGTAAGGATTATATTGAACCAGTAACTGATACAGAAAAGATTATAGCTAAGATATTTCAGGAAATTCTTAATGTAGATAAAGTAGGTTTAAAGGATGATTTCTTTGAACTTGGAGGCCACTCTATTAAGGCTATTTCAGCAGTTAATAAAATTAATAAGAAATGTACAACGGATATTTCTGTTAAGGATTTATTCCAATTGCAGACAGTTGAATCTTTAGCAAGAAAGGCTGAAGAAAATAAACTAGATGAAAATTTAGTTATTAAAAAGTGTGAAGAAAAGGAAAACTATCTTCTATCACCTGGACAAAAGAGAATGATTATAGTTAATTCTTTAAACGAAAATAGTACAAGCTACAATCTTCCTTTTAAGTTAAAAATAGAAGGTGACTTTAATGAAGAAAAGTTTAAAGATGCACTTAATAAATTAATTGCTAGACATGAAGCGTTAAGAACAGAGTTTATAATAACTAATGAAGGCCCAAGACAGGTAATTAAAGATTATTGTAATATTGATGTTCCTACTATTAAGGCTGAAGAAATGGAAATAGATAATTTATTTACTTCCTTTATAATACCTTTTAAATTAGATAAATCTCCATTAATGAGATGTATGATTGTGAAAACTTCTTTAAAAGTTACTTATGTATTTATGGATATGCATCACATATTAGTAGATGGAGCATCAGTATCTATTATAATTAAGGATTTATTAGCTTTTTATAATGAGGAACAAGTAGAAAAATTAGATTATCAGTATAAGGATTATTGCGAATGGATAAATAAGGTGATGGTTTCTGAAGGCTATAATAAGAGCAGAGAGTACTGGTTAGAAAAGTTTAAGGGAGAGTTGCCTAAGCTTAATATTTGTGAAGAAAAAGAGAGAAGGGACCTTATAAATTGTAAATGCAACAGTAGGATGACTTATATAGATAAGGAACTTTATAAGAAGGCAGATAAATTAATTAAAGAAATGAATATTTCATGGTTCATGCTTTTATTAAGTGCGTATAGCATTATGCTATATAAATATTCAGCACAGAAGGATATAATCATAGGAAGTCCAATTCTAGGAAGAGAAAAGGAAGAGTGGGAATCTGTTGTTGGAATGTTTGTAAATATGATTCCTATACGCTGTAGAATTGATACTTCAAAGACTATTAAAGATTTTATAATAATGCTTAAAAATCAGTGTTTAGATAGTTTTAGAAATAATATATATCAATTTGATCAATTAGTTGAAGAATTAAACATTGAAAGAAGCAATAATAGAAATCCAGTATTTGACGTTACCTTCTCTATGCAGAATATTTCTATACCGGAAGTAAGTGTTAAGGGATTAGATATTTCTATAGACAGTATTTCAAAGGATTCTAAGTATGATTTAATGCTTTTTGCACTAGAAGAGGATGAAAGGGTTAAGTTAGAACTTGAATATAGGATGGATTTATTTACAGAAGAAATTATTAAAGATATGATGGATAGTTTTATAAATATAATAGATTTTATTACAAAAAACTTAGATGAAAAGGTAAATAATATTAACTTTGTAGAGGAGGAAACAGCCTTAGAAATAGAAAATACTATTGAAGAAGACAGAGAAAACTTTGATTTTGATTTTGATTTCTAGACTTTATTAAGGCACAGAGAGAGAGGGCAAAGGTTCCCTCTTTTCTGTCATAGGAAAGAGGTTAGTATATGATTGATAAAAATGAATTATTACATGTTGAAATAATAGAAAAAGAAAAGGAATACTGGTTAAAAAAGCTGGGGCAATCAGATTTTTCAGAAGAAGTATTTCCTTTAGATAAAACAAGTGAAAAGTATTCTAAAGGTGAGGTTATTATTAATATGAATGAGGAAATAAATCATGCTATTAATTCATTATTTAAAGATAATGCATTAATGGAGTATATTGTATTTACATCTTCAGTTTTTATAATGTTTCATGAATTATTCAATAAGAAGGATTGTTTTGTAATTTCACCAGTTATAAACAAGAAAGAAATCTTTGAAAATAAATATATTGTAATAAATGAATGTTTAAATAAGAATCTGACAATAAAAGAAACTCTAAATAAAGTCAAAGATGCAGCGGCAGGGGCATATAAAAATCAGCATGTTAATTTACATAAACTTTTTAAGGAAGAAGATTTAGGAGAAAATATATTACAATGTGCTGTAAATTATAATAAAGTTCATAAAAATCAGGATCTAATAGAAGGTAAATTAATTACTTTTAATTTCTTAAAGGAAGATAGAAAGGTTAAGTTAAAAATTGAATATAATGAGGAAAATTTATATAAGGACACAGTTTTAGCTGTTTCACGTACTTTAGAAAAGATAATAAAAGACATTCTTAAGGATAGAAATAAAGCCTTAAAGGATATTTCTCTAATAACAGATTTTGATAAGAAAATATTAGAAGATATTAATAATAATGATTCAGAGTATCCAGAAAACTTTACTATTTTAGATGCCTTTAATAAAAGTGTATCAGTTTATGGAGATAACATAGCTGTAGAGTATAATGACAAGAGCCTTACCTATAAAGAGGTAGATGTTTTAAGTAATAAATTAGCAAACTATATAAATGAACAAAAATATCTAGATGATACAGATTATATTGGTATATTAATGGACAAATCTCATAATACAGTCATAGCTGCCCTTGCAATTTTAAAAGCAGGAAAGGCTTATGTACCTTTAAATCCAGAAAGCCCTGAAGATAGGATAAGGGAAATTATAGAAGATGCTTCTATAAACTTTATTGTAGCTAGTGAAGGTTTTATACAGACTTTAGAAAACATAAAGAGAAGAAAAGATATTAAGTATATTTCTATGGATTCTGAAGAAGTTTTAAAAGATTATAATGAAGAGCTTGATTTTGACAGCTGTATAAATAGAGATTCAAAGGCCTATGTTATTTACACATCAGGCACTACAGGAAAATCTAAAGGGGTAATTATAAAACATTCTAATGTAATAAATTTGATTCTGAACAATAATATTCCTTATAAATTTACTTCTGAAGATACGTGGACAATGTTTCATTCTTACTGCTTTGATTTCTCTGTATGGGAAATGTATGGAGCATTATTAAATGGAGGAAAGTTGATTGTAATACCGAAGAAAACTGCTAGAGATACAGAAAGATTCTATGATTTACTAATACAAAAGAAAGTAACAGTTTTAAATCAAACACCAGGAGCTTTTTATAACTTAATAGAAGTAGATAATCTTCATAGGGAAAAAGCTTTAAACTTAAGATATATAATCTTTGGAGGAGAAGCTTTAAATCCTGTAAAACTATCATCCTTTATAAAGTCTTATAAAGATACAGCATTATTTAATATGTATGGAATAACAGAAACGACAGTTCATGTAACCTTTAAGAAATTAACTCAAGAGGATACAAAATTATATATTTTTAATATAGGAAAGCCTCTTCCTAATTATAAAGTCTTTATAGTTAATAAAAATAAAAAGAAACTTCCTATAGGTATAAAAGGAGAATTGTTAATTGCAGGAGAAGGCGTTTCGGCTGGGTATTTAAATAGAAACGAATTAACAAAAAGTAAATTTATAACCAATGAAGAATTAGGAGGCAGGGTTTATTGCAGTGGAGATTTAGCAGCAATAATGAATATTGGAGATCTTAGGTATTTGGGGAGAATTGATAGTCAGGTAAAAATAAGAGGCCATAGAATTGAAATTGGAGAAGTTGAACATGCTATCCTAGAAGATAAAAACATAAAAAATGCAATAGTAATTCCTAAAAAACTTGGAAATAGCAGTACAGAATTATGCTGTTACTATTGTAGTGAAAGTGGTATTACAGTAAGTGAATTTAAAGAAAGATTAAAGAAAAATCTTCCTTCTTATAGCATACCAGCTTACTATGTACATATTAATAATATTCCTTTAAATAGAAATGGAAAGATAGATAAAAAGAAATTGCCAAATCCTTTAGAAAATATATATAAGAAAAGAGAATTTGAAGACGCTAAAAGTGAAACCGAAAAGCTGTTAGTAAAAGAATGTGGTGAGCTTTTAGGCATTGATAATATAAGCATCAATGATAATTTCTTTGAAATAGGTGGAAATTCTTTAAATGCAATGATTTTATCTACTAGACTGCTAAATGAGTTAAATATAAAAATACCTTTAAGCAGTATTTTTGAAAAACCAGTTATTAAAGAATTAGCAAAGGTTATAGATAACAGTAAAAAGGTTTTTGACACATCAATAAAAAGAGTAGAAAATAAGGAATTTTATCCTTTATCACCAGCACAAAAAAGAATGTATTTTTTAAGTGAATTAAGTAAGGAAAACACTGCATATAATATGCCGATTCTTTTGGAGTTATCAGGAAATATAAAGGAAGAAAAGATTAAAAATACCCTAACAAGCTTAATTGAAAGACATGAGATTTTGAGAACAAGTTTTATAAAGGTAGGAGAAGAAATAAAGCAAAAGATTAATAAAGAGGTAAAGTTAGATTTTGAGGTTATTAAAGTTTCTTCTAAGAATATAAATCTTAATAATTATATAAAAGCCTTTGATTTATCAAAAGCTCCCTTAATGAGAGTTAAGCTTTTTAAAGTTAATGAGACAGAAAGCCTGCTATTTATTGATATGCATCATATCATTTCAGATGGAATATCCATGAATATTATAATGAGTGAATTCTCAAAAATCTATAAGGGTGAGGTATTAGAAAAGTTAAAAATAAGATATGTAGATTATTGTGAATATATAAATAACCTTGATTTACAGAAGGAAAAGGAATATTGGCTAAAAGAGTTCTCAGAAGATATCCCGGTATTAGAACTACCTTTAGATTTTAATAGGCCGCAGCTTCAAGAAAGTGAAGGAAATTTATTGGATTTTATTATAGACAAGGAAGTAAAAGATGAAGTTAAATCACTTGCTATAGAAAGTGAAACTTCAGAATTTATGGTTTTGATATCAGTATTTTCTCTTTTGCTAAGAAGATATAGCAGACAGGATAACATAGTTATTGGAACTCCTATAGCAGGAAGACCTAATAAAGATGTAGAAAATGTTATGGGCTTATTTGTAAATACCTTACCCTTACGTTTTAGCATAGACTTAAACAGCAGTTATTTAGATTATTTAAAATCTGTTAAGGATAAGTGTTTAAAAGCTTATGAAAATATGCTTTATCCCTTTGATGAATTAGTTGATGAGCTTAATATTCCTAGAAATCTTTCAAGAAATCCATTGTTTGATGTTATGTTTGTTATGCAGAACATGAAGAAAGAGAAAATAGACCTTCAGGATTTTTCTATGAATGAGGTTGAAAATAAAAAGGCAGTATCAAAATTTGATTTGACCTTTATTGTGGAAGAAAGAGAAGATTATTATGTTTTAAGTGTAGAATATGCAAAGTCATTGTTTAAAGATGAAAGCATTGAATATCTTATTAAACACTATGTGAATTTATTAAAACAGGTAGTAAAAAATAAAAACTTAAAACTAAAAGATTTTTCTATGTTAGATAAGGCAGAAAGAAAGCTTTTAGAAGACTTTAATGAAAGCAAAGCTTCCTATGATTTAAATACTAATATAATTAAAATTTTTGAAAAGCAGGCAGCAAAAACTCCTTTAAACATTGCTCTTCAGTCAAGTGATGGAGAAGTTACCTATAAAGAATTAAACAATAGAGTTAATATTTTAGGAAAAAAGCTTCGAAAGGAAGGAGTAAAAAAAGGAACAAGTGTTGCAGTTATTGCTGATAGATCCATAGAAATGATAACAGCTATTTATGCCATATTAAAATTAGGTGCTGTATATGTTCCAATAGATAAGAAATATCCTAAAAATAGAGTAGAGTATTTAATAAAGGAAAGTGAATCTAAGGTGATTTTAACTGATGCTTTAGATAACTTTAATTATGAAATAGAAGAAAAGATAAAAGTTTTATCAATAGATTTAGAACTTAATATAAAAGAAACAGAAGAAATAGTAGAAAATATTCAATGTAATATTAAAGGTGAAGATACTGCTTATATTATCTTTACTTCAGGGACTACTGGAAATCCTAAAGGCGTAGAAATGCTTCATTCTAACCTTTTAAACTTAGTAAGTCATATGCAGAGTAAATATCCTTTAGAAGATAAAGATGCTTTTTTATTTAAATCAGCTTTTACCTTTGACGCATCTATAAGTGAAATTTTTGGCTGGTTTTTGAAAGGTGGAAGGTTAGTAATATTAGAAAGAGATGGAGAAAAAGATCCTGAAATAATAGTTAAAACTATTGAAAAATATAAGGTTTCTCATATAAACTTTGTGCCATCAATGCTTAGAGTATTCTTTAATACCATTAAAAACAATAAACATATTAATTTAAAAAGTTTAAAATACATATTTGCAGGGGGAGAAGTTTTTAGTAAAGATTTTTATATTATGGGTAAGGAGTTATGTCCTAATGTTAAAATAGGAAATTTCTATGGCCCTACTGAAACCTGTGTTTATGCCTGTGGCTTTATGAAGGACAAAGATGAAAACTTTCAAAGGGTTCCTATAGGAAAGCCTTTAGAAAATGTAAAGATATATATATTAGATGAAAATATGAATCTTTGTAGTATTAATGAACCTGGAGAATTATGTATTGCAGGAGCAGGTGTAGGTAAAGGATATAAAAATAGAGAAGAACTTACAAAAGAAAAATTTATAGAAAATCCTTTTAATAAGAATGAGAGTATGTATAGAAGTGGAGATTTAGGAAGATTTCTTCCAGATGGGAACATAGAATACCTTGGAAGAATAGATAGTCAGGTTAAACTTAGAGGTTTCCGTATTGAGATGGGCGAAATAGAAAATTCATTAAGAAATTTTCAAGATATTGAAGATGCAGTAGTAATAGTAAAAACAGTAAATAATGAAGATAAAATATTATGTGCTTATATAATTTCATCAAAGGAAATTTCTTTGAAGGATGTGAGAAATAATCTTAAGAAAGAACTGCCTGAGTTTATGATACCATCTCATTTTATGAGAATAGAAAAGAAACCTTTAACTGTAAATGGAAAGGTTGATATAAAAGCCCTTCCTGAAATAGATTTAAGTTTAAAATCTACTGAATTTATAGAAGCTAGAACAAAAACAGAAGCTTTGACAGCTAACCTTTTTAAAGAAGTATTAAAGGTTTCTAAGGTAAGTGTTATAGATAACTTCTTTGATTTAGGAGGTCATTCCTTAAATTTAATTGAGCTTGTAAATAAAATAAATAATGAATTTAACATAAAGGTCAGCTTAAAGGAAGTTTTTATGGCACAAACAGTAGAAAATATTGCAGCTTTAATAGAAAGTAAAGAAAAGGTAAGTTTAATTCCATTAGAAAGGGCAGAAAAAAGAGAGTATTATCCTGTTACCGATGAACAGCTTAATATGTATTCAGCCTATGAGATGAATAAAGACAGCATAGGTTTTAATGTACCTTGCGCCTTTAATATAAAAGGGAAAATAGATAAAGATAGATTTGAAGAAGGATTTAAAGCTTGTATTAACAAACATGAAATATTAAGAACATCCTTCGTAAAAGTAGATGGCATGATAATGCAGAAGGTAAGAGAAAAAGTTGATTTTAAAATAGAATATTTAGAAAACAGTGAAGTCTCTATTGAGGATATAAAATCCTTTGTAAAACCTTTTAATTTAGAAAAAGATTTATTGATAAGGGTATCTATAATTAAGAAAAATGAAGAGGAATATATTCTTTTTATGGACATGCATCACATTATTGTAGATGGTGCTTCTGTAGGTATATTAACAAAGGAACTTCTTACTTCATATAAGGGCTATAATCTTCAGCCTTTAGATTATCAATTTAAGGATTATTCCCTTTGGAGAGAAAAGAAAAAGTTACTTTCAAAGGAAAAAGAAGAAAACTATTGGTTAAGTAAGATTGATGATACTATAGAGCCTTTAAATTTGGAAACTACATATGAGAGAAAAAATATTATTTCTGAAAAGGGAGATACTATTATTACTTTCTTAGGAGAAGAGGAAAAGAGGCTCATTAAAAAGAGAATGTCTAAATGGAATTGTACACTATTCCAATTTATGATGCTTTTATATTATGTAACCTTAAGTCAATATTCAAATCAAAGGGATATTGTTATAGGAGCAGTAACCTATGGTAGAGAAAATGCTGAAATTGAAGAATTAATAGGCTTATTTATAAAGACTTTGCCAGTGAGAATCAGTTTAGGACAAGAAGAAAAGGTTAAAGATTTTATAAATGTTATCAAGAATAATGTTATGGAAGCTATTGATAATAGCAGCTGTTCAATGGAGGAAATTTTAAGAAAGAGCAGTTATAAACCTGTAAAGGGCAGAAGACCATTATTTGATGTAGCTATGGTTGTACAAAATGAAGATTTAGGTTCAATTAATGAGGAAGGAATTACTTTAGAATCCATAGATTTAGAAGTTAAGGTATCTAAATATGACATTTTCTTTGAAGTTATGGAGGATGAAAATAATATAAGGCTTAAGTTTGAATATTGCACTGACTTATTTAGCAAAAAGTATATTGAAAAGTTCAGGGATAAGCTAATAGACAATATGAATCTAATATTATCAAATGAAGAATTATCTATAGATATACTATTAAAGGATGTTTTAGATAATTGTTATATGGATAATTTTGAGGTATCAGAAAATACAGAAATAGAATTTAATTTTTAGATGTGAAGGGATTTATTATGAATGAAAAAATTAAAGTTATACAGTTAGTACTAGATCTTGGAACAGGGGGCGTTGAAAAGTTCGTAGTGGATTTAGCCTTAAATTTAGATAAAGAAAAATATGATGTGACAGTAGTTTCCTTAGTTAGCAGAAAGAATAGTATTTTTGAAAATATATTGGAGAAAAGTGGCATAAAGGTAGTTTATCTTGATATGTCCATGAAACACTTTGATTACTCTGTTATAGGTAAGGTAAACAGGCTTATAAAAAAGGAAAAGCCACATGTCCTTCATATTCATACATACATAATGAAGGCAGCACTTTTTTCAATACTTTTTAATGATATAAAAGTAAAAATTCATACTGTCCATGTACCAGCTCAGGTTGAAATTAAACAATGTTCAAAAATAGTTCTAAAACTTGCTTATAAATTAGGGAAGGTAATGCCTGTAGCTGTATCAGAAAATGTTAAAAGTGGTATAGAAAGCTGTTTTAAAATAGAGGATGTTAAGCTTATTTATAATGGTATAGATTTTAAAAGGTTTAAAGCAGCTAAAGAGAAGAAAGACAAGGAGAGTATAAAATTTATTAATGTAGCTAGATTTATGCCAGAGAAAAATCATGAAATGTTAGTAAAAGCCTTTGCTAAAGTATGTGAAAAATATTCAAATGTTAAGTTATTCTTAGTGGGAAAGGGAAGACTTCAAGAGAAAATTAAAAATTTTGTCAAAGAGTTAAATATAGAAGATAAAGTTGAATTCCTTGGCCTTAGAGAAGATATACCTGAGCTTTTAAATAAAAGTGATATCTTTCTTTTAACCTCTGATTATGAAGGCTTTGGTTTAGTACTAGCAGAAGCTATGTGTTGTAAAGTGCCTGTTATATCAACAAATGCAGGGGCAGTATCTGAACTTGTTAAGGATAAAGAAAATGGAATATTAGTACCCAAAGGTGATATAGATGCTTTTGCTAAGAGTATGATATATCTTATAGAAAATAAAGCTTTAAGAGAAGAATATGCTGAAAATGCTTTGAAGTCAGTTAAAAAATTTGATTTGAAATATACTATTAGTGCTTATGAAAAACTTTATTTAGAAGGGGTGAATTCATATAACTATGGTAGATAAATTATTAATTACAGCCCATCCAGATGATGAAATAATTTTTGCAGGACATGCCTTGCTAAAGGAAAGGGGATGGAAAGTTATATGTGTTACTAATAAATATAATAAAGTTAGGGCAGAGGAATTTAAGAAGGCAATGAAAAGGGCAAAGGTATATGAATATGAAATATGGGACTTTCAAGATTGCTGGAAAGGTGATTTTGATAGGAGAAAGTTAAAGGAAAGATTAAAGAAGGTAATAGAAAAGCAGCATTTTAAAGTTGTATTAAGTCATAATTTAAAAGGAGAATATGGACATAGCCAGCATAGTGCCTTAAGCCAAGTGGTAAGGGAAATAGTAACTGAAAATTTATATGAATTTTCTTTTGGAAAAAAATTAAGCTTATATAGTCGTTTAAGAAAGTGGATAATTCTCATGATTTATAAAAGTGAAAGAAAAGTAGTCTTGTCTAAGGAAGTAAGACAGTATGTGTTAAGAGAATCTATGAGAAAAGTAAAATAAGAAAAAGCAGGTAAAATTTTATGGATATAAATAAGTATAAATTAATAGGCAAAGGCACCACTGCAAATGTTTATAAATTAGATGATAAAAGAGTTTTAAAGCTTTATCATAAAAAAATATATGATGAGAGAAAAGTAAGAGAAAGTAATATTCTAAAAGCTATCACAGTTGATAAAGAATCTAATATTAATACTACAAAGATTCATGAAATAGTAGAAACACCTACAGAATTTGGAGTTATTCTAGATTATGTAGAGGGAAAAAGCTTAGATTCATTATATTTATTTAGCATAAAGAAAAAGTGCAGGATTATAGCAAAGCTTCAATATGATCTGCATAATAATGTTCATCTTCAAGAAAAAATATATCTTAAGGACTATCTAAAAGGAAAAATACTTAAGGCAGAAATTCCTAAATATTTAGAGGATTATATAAGTAATTTACTTGAAAGTATGCCAAAGGGTGAAGAACTATGTCATGGAGATTTTCATGGAGGCAATATAATAGTTAATAAAGGCAAGTTTACTATTATAGACTGGGCAGAAG
>CAKVFO010000102.1 GCA_934746785.1 uncultured Clostridium sp.
AGCTTTAGCTATAGCTCTTTTTAGTTATAAGAATTAAAGTGATAAAAAGCCTATTGACATATTGAAGTACACAATAGTACAAGCACTATGCTGAAATTTACGTGCAATAGAAGAAAGACCTCCTTGTGATATACTTGTGTCTCTTAACAGCCATAGAGACTTTAATAACATTGAAATTATCAAAAATATAAGGACTTTAAAAACAGCTTGTCCCCCTGGCTGTTCATAGTGACCCAAATTCACATGGAGTATATATGTCAAAGGCTTTTTATCCTTCTGCCAAAGTCATTTCTAAAGTTTAACGACTAAAAAAAGAATTCTTAAGGTTATTGATTTATTTTTATAGGATATAGATTAATTAAAGTTTAACGAGAGGGTGGTGGGTGGGAAATGTCCACTTTTATCGGAGTCGGTGGCTTTCGGTAAATTTAGTGCTATCAATTTATAGAAAGGTATCGACGGAGAGAAAAGGGGACAGGTGCAGGGGTTATAATTTCTAAAGTTAACACTACTAACCTGCTTTTAATTAGATTTTTCGTTAAATGTCGTGCTCGAAATGTATCGCAAAATTTAATTTAAAGCAGCTGCATAAACTTTTCTTTAGTTTTCATCATTTGGCGGGCGGGTGGGTTGTGTCCATCATTTCTCTAAGAAGTAGATCTAAATGCAATTTCCTCTTCTATTACAGATTTTCTTACAAGTGAAATGCTCTTTGATGGACATATAGCAGGAAACATTAATTTTTCATACACCCCTGCGGGTACCTTAAAAAGGACTAGCTTAATCCTAGCAGATTCTTGCCTTATAGCTGGCTCGAACCTTCTGAGAGACAGATATTAAGGTTAGAAGCTGCAGGTAATAGCCTGTCTCTTTTTCGGGTGCAGGTACCAGGTGGCCTAATATTATGTAGATGGTATATATGGTATAGCAGTATTAGGAGCAGTAGATATATAAGAGTTTATTTTTAGTACTTTTAAAAGGATATTTTTAAGACTTTAGTTACGTTAAATGAATAAATCCTCTTCTAAAAACTTTAGATGAAATGAAACTGAGATACCAGGCGTTAGCCTGGTTATATATATTTTTTTGCTTGGACTAGCTTTATTGAAGGGGAGGCACGAGCCTTGAATAAAGTTTGTCTCAAGCACACCACTATGTCAATCGAACACTTGCAGGTGGACAGGGCGGAGCAAGTGAAAGAAGAGGGACTAGCTGCATAGTCTCCGCGTAGCTGATCACTATGTTGCCTGTCCCCTTCTTTCTCTTGCGGAGCATTTATAGGAATCTTTAAAATATCAGGACCAAGAAGAGGATAAGAATTTCTATAGCTATAAACGGGGGTATGGGGATAGTCTCCCCATTATATTTGTCTTTGGACTAGTTTTATAGGTAACGAGGAAGGAGCTACGTTGTGAAGATTGTCCAAAGCTACCTATATGTCACTTGAACACTTGCAAGGGGACTGGCGGAGTAAATGAAAGGGAGTGGACTAGCTAGTGAGTGGTAGCTTGCCTATCCCGAATAAGCCTGTCCACGCACTTTCTTTTACGGAGCATATAAAAGTATCTCTAAAGTTCAAAACATTTAATAAATCTGCAAATAATCCTATTGAAAGGGGGAATTATCATGTTTGCATTACATGAATACAAAGAAGGAGTTATTTATTCAAAGACAAGAGGAACTATTTATGCTAGATTAGAATTTTCATTATCATCACAAGATCAAGTGGTTTATGAAGCATTGAAAGAAATTAGAAGTATGCTTAGAGATAATGAAGCATTAATAAGAATCAGCTATGTTCAGGATAAAATTGCAGATAAGAAACCACCAGCTCCAACTTCATCTACAGAAGAGGAAAAGACTTTTGATTCAAAACTTATCCTTCCAAAGTATAAATACATCATTGACAATATGATTTTCAAGGATGAACAAATTTATGGAAAGAAGTTTGATGGTGAAAACAGAGAATACAGAATCCTTTGGAAAGATAAAGATGGGAAAGAATACTTTGTACCACTAGAAGGCTTTGATAAGTTTGAGGCAAAGAATCCTAATGGAGCATTCAGTTACAACAGTGAAACTAAAGAATTAATGTTCTCAGCTATAGCTGCCAATGATGCAGAATACATCTTAAGGAGGTATAAGTATTGAGTAAAATAGCAGAAACTTTAGAAGAGCTACAGAGAGACATACTTCAGGGAGATTTGAAAGATAATCCTTATCTTCAGGGGAATACAGTGCCTCTTCTTGATAAGGAGTTAAAAACAAAAGCTAAAAAGATAATACCTGCTATAAATGAATTACTTAAGACTATAAATACTTTTTCTGATGGTATAAGTACTTTTATGGATGAAGTTAAGGGGGAAGTTAACGGGCTTAAAGATGAGATAGGGGAGATGAGGAAGAGCGTTACTAAACTTTCTAATTCAGATGATGAACTTAAGAAAAGATATGATGAGTGTATAAAAAAGGCTGCTGAAATAGAACTTGATGTGCAGATTATTAAAAATGAATATATGAATAGAAAAGTAAAAATTGAGGGAGATATTATGGAGTTAAAGAATAGGGTTAAGTTAAAGAAAGGTGAGTCTGCTGTTATTGGAAGTGTGGAGGAGCTTTATGATCCAGGAAGTCAGATTAAGATTTATGCTTATGAAGAGAATAGTAAGAAGTATAAGTTAATTGATTTTGAGTTTAAGACTGAGACTTGGGGGAATAGTGCGTATACTTTTAATGTTACTCCTATAGAGTTGCAGATTGATGGAGAAGGGGATGATGTTACATTGGTTAATAGGAGTAGTTGGGAGTTAATTGTTTTTACCTATAGATAAATGTGATAAACTAGCGGTTATATAAATTGTGAAGAGTGAAATTTTTATTAAATAACTTTCTCAATTTTAAACGATAATATGGTGATATAAATGTAAAAAGGTAAAATGTAAATATTTTAATTTTACCTTTTTACAATAGAATAAATACTATGAAAGCAAGAATATATAGAATGAAACAATATTGAATTATATGGTTTAAATGCATAAATGTATTGAGCGAAAGATTAAGGATGAGATGTTTATACTATAGTTAGAAAAAATAATGGATGTAAATAAAAAGAAAATTTTACAAATGTAAAAAGTAAAAAATTCTTACAATTTACAAATATTGATATACAATACAATTAACAACATGAGGGGATGTATATAGAATGATTGATATTAAAAGTAAACTAAAAGAATATGAAATTACATTATCTGATTTTGCAAGGAAACTTGAAATATCTAGACCAACTCTTGATGCATATATTAGTACTTATGAAAAAGGTAATAAGATAGCTAAAGAGAAATATCAGACTATATTTGATTCGTTGTTTTCAAGAGATATAAGTTGTAAAGAAGACTTTATAAAGGTGCTTGAATATAGTGAAGAGTTAATAGATAAAGATAGAATATTAGGAACTGAAGAATTAGATGTAAAAAAGACTGATATTTTGGATTCAGTTATTGCAGAGATGAAAAATGATATGAAAAGTAGTGATTGCGATGAGGATATTTATATATTTATAAATATGATTATTAGAAGTTATAAAAAAGAATGTACTTTTAAAAAGTTAGCAGAATATTTTATGATTTTAAACGGAAGAAAATCTTTGGAAGCAATTCAGGAAAAAGATAAGGTATATTTATCAAATTATTATAAGCTTTTTTATAAAGATAAGAAAAATTTATTAAAATTAGATGATTTATATTTAAATAAATTTTTAAAACGAGTTAAAGAATTAGAAGATAGTCAAAGAAGATATCAAGAATTAATTGAAAAGGAACTTGTTAAGAAGGTTCAGGAAAAAATTAAAGAAAAAATCAACTTAGGTATTGATATGAAAGATCTAGATATTTATGAATTAATAGGAGAAATTAATTTAAAAAAGTAAATTTAAAAATATAAAAACTAATCTAAATATTTGTTTGGATAGATACCTTGATATTAGAAAAAGGGTATTAGAGTTTTTTTGACATAGATATTATATAAAGTTAGAGGAGGTGAAACTATGAATCAAAATAAGAAAGTTACTGGTAAGAGAATTGGAAAATTAGCTTCAGAGATTTTACGTAACGATAATTCATCAGCAACTCAAAAAAGTTTAGCAGCGTCTGCTTTATCACAAATAAGTTCTAGTAAACAGACAGGTAAAGCTATGGAAGAGAAAGCATCTAAAGTTCTTAAAAGTGATAAGTATAATAATACAACAAAAAGTTTAGCAGCTTCAATATTAAGTCAAGCAAATAAAAAAAGATAAGAAAATAATCTTATCTTAATAACTTTAGTAAAATTCTATAATTTTTCAGGTGTTGGCGCACCTGCATATAAAACTTTCTCATTACTTCAAAAATAGTTTATCATAAAAGATAAAAAAAATAAAGTTTTATTTTAACTTTATAGAGTTTTACTTCTAAGTTAACTAAATTATTTTTAAAGATTATAGTAGAAAGGAAGTAAAAAATTATGGAAAGAAAATTAGTAGATTTTAATTATTGTAAATTAGCATATGATGCATTTAATCATGAGAAAGGAACCAGAAAAAGAAATGATATAGCTATAAAGGAGTTTGATGATAATTCTAAAGTAGCAACAATTTATTTTGATGACAAGGAATTTTATGCTGAATTTCCATACGATAGTATGCTAATTAATGAGATGTCTTCAAAAACGTGGACAATTGATACAAAAGATGGTAGTTTTGTGAAGTCAGGAGCAGACAAATTGAATTTAAATTCTATTATCTATAGATATACGGGAAGTGGATATAAGCTAAAAGAAAAAATATATGAAGAAATAGATGAGAAGAGTAAAAGTTTAAAGCGTAAAGAATTTATAAAAAAATATCCTGATGCAAATTCAAAAGAACCTTTGAATTAAGAATAAGTTGAGCAAGGAGAATTTTTATGAGTGATATTATTACTAGAGAAATAGAAATACCATCAGATGTAGATGGTTTTGTTTTGCTTCAATGTCCTAAATGTGGAGAATTCTTTAAGTTAATACCAAGTGAAATGGAAGCAGAAGATGTTATTTCTATATATTGTCCTTTTTGTGGATTAGTAAGCGAAGATTATTATACCGATGATGTCATTACTTTAGCAAATAAAATTGCTAAAAATATAGGAACTGATTTAATTAATGATTTCTTAAAAGATTTAGAGACGTCATTTAAGAATGGTCCGATTACTTTTAAAAGTAATACTAAGATAGAAAAGGAAACAGAGACTCCCATAGTTTCAGGAATTGAAGCTATGGTAGTGCAGAAATATAAGTGTTGTAAAAGAGAGGCAAAAATACATCCAATTGTGAAGATTAGTGGAAGTTTTTGTCCGTATTGCGGAGTGAGATATGATGAATATTAATAAAAGAGAATTAAAGGTGATAATTTATGATTTTAAGTCTAAGTCTAATAGATTACTTAGAGCTGGAAATAGTGAAGTACGTAATTCAATAAAATTTTTTATAGATTATATAGAAAGTATACCTATAATATTTGATTATATAAAGTCATCTGATAGAGTAGACTTTAAGGTAGAAGAAGAAATTAAAGAAATAGCAGATGGCTGTGGCAAGTATATATTTGATTTAGGTAGCAATGAAATGGAAGAAGTATATACTGTATATAATATATTGAAATATATTCTTGATAATAACTACAAAACAGTTTGGTCTTTAGGAAGAGGATATACATCAGAACGAAGTTTTGATGATATAACAAAAGCTTTTAATAATAAGGTGTCGTATATATTAATTGAACATATATCTGATTACTTAACAAGAATATGTATAAAAATGGGTTATGATGAGGAGGAAAAATATATGATTACAAACAATGGAGGACAAGTTAATATTTCTAAGGATAATTCAACACTAAATGCTACTCAAAATATAGGGGTTAAAGCAGATGAGTTGTCTAATATAATAAGTTCAATTAAGGACTTGCTTGATGATAGTATACCAAGTGAAGTGAAAGAGCAAATTGAAGATAGTATTGAGGGAATAAAAAGCGAATCGACAAAAGAAAATCCTAATAAAAGTATTTTAAGAATGAGTGTTAATTTTTTAAAACAGTCAATAGAAAAGGTACCTACAGCAATTAAATTATGTGAAAACATTAATAAACTTATTGAATATTTTAACTGATTTTAGTTAATTAACACATATAAGTTATGTAAAAGTTCTAGCCAGTGTTACAAAATAAATTTTTTGTAATACTGGTTTTTAATTTTTATTTTTAAGAACATATATCATATATGAAACTAATTATAGAAAGGAAGTTTTATATATGAAAGGAATAGACGTATCAAATCACAATGAACACATTAACTGGTCCTCAGTTAAATCTTCAGGAGTAGAGTGTGTTTTTATTAAAGCAACTGAAGGAACTACTTACATTGATCCATACCTGTCATCTCATTACAATGGTGCAAAGTCAGCAGGGCTATTAACAGGCTTTTATCATTTCCTAGTAGGCAGCAGCTCACCAGAAACTCAGGCAGAAAACTTCTACAATAATATAAAGGATAAAGAAAATAATCTTCTGCCATGCTTAGACTTAGAGCATAGTAATAATGAACCATCAGATTTTATGGATTTTGCTTTAAGATTCATAGAAAAGTTCAAAGTTCTAAGCAACATGGATATCTGTATTTATGCATGTCCTAGCTTTATTGAAGAGGAACTAGATAACAGGTTAGCTAAATATCCTCTATGGTGTGCTCACTATGGAGTGGACAGGCCTGGTTTTACTAAGGTATGGGGCAGTAGTTATGCAGGACATCAGTATACTGAAAAGGGAAGTGTTTCTGGTGTAACTGGTAATGTAGATATGAATAATTTCAATGAAGGCATTTTAACTGGATCCCAAATGGTACAAGCTGCAGCTGTTAATACTAACAATATTTATATACCTCTTCAGCAGGAGTTAAATAGACAAGGATTTAAAGATAAGAATGGCAATGTTCTCTCTGTTGATGGAATACCAGGAGAGTTAACTTTATCTGCATGTCCTACTGTAAGAAAAGGGGCAAAAGGCAATATTACTAGATGGATTCAAGAAGAGCTTAATATTGAGGCTGATGGAGATTTTGGAGAGATGACAGAAGAGGCTGTTAAGGCTTTTCAAAGGACTAGGGGGCTATTAATTGATGGAATTGTAGGAAATGAAACTTGGAGGGCTTTACTTAGTTTGTAATATGATATATAATATATTTAATTAATAAGAAAACAGTTAATGAAAAGAAGTGCAGCAGCGTAATTAATTACACTGAGGTACTTCTTTTTGTTTTAGTACTACAATATGAAATTTTGATTGTTGTAAAATCTGCTATAGAAAAATAATTGTGTATACAGATATAAGGGAGTGCTTATGGGAACTTTATAGTTTTATAAGATTTTGAGTGGCTTAATAAAGTTTGTTTTCCAACTGTTTTTGAAATAAGGACAAGCTCAAGGACAGCTATATCAATGTATAGGAGGATTTTTACCAGTAATTTTTGAACTTAGGCACTTCGGTTGGAAAAAATATTGAGAAATGACTGTATATCTTGGATTGAAAGGTGTATAATAATTAAAGAATGGCTTAAAAGCTAGGGTTTAACATTAACAAGAGTTGTATTTAAATTGCAGCTGCATGATGATCACTTATAAATAAAAGAATGTTTAACATTAACAAGAGTTGTATTTAAATATAATAATCAACAACTTTTACTTAAAACAACTAAGCCGTTTAACATTAACAAGAGTTGTATTTAAATTGAACAACGTTAATACTGAGGTTGATGATTTACGTTTAACATTAACAAGAGTTGTATTTAAATTAATGTCACATCCTTTATATATAAACCCTCGACTGGCGTTTAACATTAACAAGAGTTGTATTTAAATTCGATTGGATACGATGAATTATTTTCAAAAAGTTCAGTTTAACATTAACAAGAGTTGTATTTAAATGTATCAATCAATGGAGCTATAGCTTTTCCTATGTTTAACATTAACAAGAGTTGTATTTAAATTTCAGCTTTAATTCAATTCCATGTTTTTTTAATACGTTTAACATTAACAAGAGTTGTATTTAAATTTAGTATTCAAATTAAATGATGATAACTCTTTAATGGTTTAACATTAACAAGAGTTGTATTTAAATTATAAATCATCTATATTTTTCTTAATAAATTCTTCTGTTTAACATTAACAAGAGTTGTATTTAAATCTCATGAAGTGATAGAACCCAATGTTTAGCCCAACGTTTAACATTAACAAGAGTTGTATTTAAATTGTGGTAAACGGTAAATGGAAACCGCACAATGGTTGTTTAACATTAACAAGAGTTGTATTTAAATGTATTAGAAGTTATCTGTGAGACAATAGCTATTAGGTTTAACATTAACAAGAGTTGTATTTAAATTCAATTTTTTCTATAATTTTATCAAAATGAACTTTCGTTTAACATTAACAAGAGTTGTATTTAAATTTTGTTTTTTCAATAGTTTTTGAATATGAGAAAGGTTTAACATTAACAAGAGTTGTATTTAAATTGTTCGTTAATTTTATAATCCCCACCGTTTGTTGCGTTTAACATTAACAAGAGTTGTATTTAAATTTTCCAATTGATATAGTTTGTAATATACCTGGCTGGTTTAACATTAACAAGAGTTGTATTTAAATTACTTTTCCTCCCAATACTTCTCAATAATTTCCTTGGTTTAACATTAACAAGAGTTGTATTTAAATTTAGGAGAACAAGGTAAATAATTACCTCCATAAAATTGTTTAACATTAACAAGAGTTGTATTTAAATAATTTTATATTTTCCCACGATTTAGGAATGTTAAGTTTAACATTAACAAGAGTTGTATTTAAATTTATAATTATAATCAGTCATAATGACCTTCATTGTAGTTTAACATTAACAAGAGTTGTATTTAAATCAGTTCTTCTAGCAATCTCTTCATATACTAAATTAGGTTTAACATTAACAAGAGTTGTATTTAAATTTACTGTAGACTTCTATAGGTTTTCCTTCATTTTCTGTTTAACATTAACAAGAGTTGTATTTAAATCAATAACCCTTAGCTTCTTCTTCAGTATTTTTAAAAGTTTAACATTAACAAGAGTTGTATTTAAATTTAACTGCTTCTAATTGTACTTTTTCTGATGGATTTGTTTAACATTAACAAGAGTTGTATTTAAATTGTAGAGACTTAAGGTCTAAGCTTCTTTTAAAGGCTAGTTTAACATTAACAAGAGTTGTATTTAAATTTTGGAGATTATAAAATAAAAACATATCCTAGTTAGGTTTAACATTAACAAGAGTTGTATTTAAATGTTAAAGTCAATATCAGAATATGCAGAGGATAATGTTTAACATTAACAAGAGTTGTATTTAAATATCTCTTCTTTGGTATGAGGTGTACCTCCATCATTTAGTTTAACATTAACAAGAGTTGTATTTAAATTCTATAAAATTTTAACATCTGAGACACTAGTAAAAGTTTAACATTAACATGGGATGTAACATATTATGTAAATATAGCTTAATCTCTAAGGTTAGGCTTTTTATTTTCCCTAAAAAGGGACTAAAAGGGGACTATTTTCACAAAGATTTAATTACTGAAAATATCATCTAAAATCTTTGCTGAATTAGTCCTCATTTTATTTAATACATGTGTATGCCTTAGTCCATGGAAAGTAATTTGGTTTAGCTGCATATAATTCTGTTCATCTATTGTAGAATCTTCTTTCTTTTTAGCTTCTAAGCTTTTTTCAAATTTTTTAACATCTCTTTTAAATCTCATTGAAAGACAATGAGGATTTTCCATTAATCCATCCATGTTTGTAACTATAAAATCTTCTGGCAAAGGATTTTTCTCTTCTTTTATTTTTCTTAAATAATTTGCTAATACTTCTGGAATAACGATAGTTCTATGACTTGAAGAAGTCTTTAAAGTTGACATTAATTGTAGTTCATTGTTTTGAGTACTGTATACAGCTTGATTATTAATTGTTAATAATGACTTATCAATATCAAGATCACACCATCTTAGACCACATAACTCAGCAATTCTTAATCCAGTAAATAAATCAATAAAAACTGGATTAAATATATTTGAATCTTTTATCTTATTAAGAAAGAAATCAACTTCCTCCTTACTCCAACAATTTGCATCATATCCTAATGAAATAACTACTTGCCAATTATTTTTTGCTAGTTTTGTGTAACTTGCCATTAGTACCACATCCTAAAGTTTATTTAATGTGTATCTTAATCACGACATATTCTTATATAACCTAGTTTGAAAAATTCATAATTAAAAAATTGTTTAGCATTTTTATGTAATTCTGTAATCTGCTCTTCAGTTAAATTTTCTATAGGGTAACCACTGACAGTTAAAAAATCAACTAAATCTTCAAGCTTTATTGATTCCTTTTCAGTATTTAGTAATTCATTTACTAAATTTTTTTCTTTTAATAGCATAACTTCATCATTATCTAAAGGGTATGTATATGGATCATTAGATGTAAGTGTTTCTATATCTATATTAAATTTCTTAGATATTGCTATAAGTACATCTATAGGAGGTGTTCTAGTACCTCTTTCATAATTAATTAATGCGCCTCTAGAAATACCAATATCTCTTGCAAATTTAGACTGTGAAATACCGTTATCTGTTCTGAGATTTTTTATTTTTAATGCTAAATCCATTTATCTCACCTCGTTTATTATTATATACAAGGTGTATACAAATGTTTGCAAAAATGGAGGGGTAATATGGAATTAAGGATTGCAAGAATGAGAAAAAGGATGACACAAGAAGAATTGGCTCGAAAAACTGGAATAAGTAGAAACCTTATATCTAAAGCTGAGAATGGTAATATATCCAAGTTAAATATTGAAAAGATGGAGAAAATATCTAGGGTATTAGAAATAAGCGTTAGGGAACTATTTTTATAATTTTATGCTAAGGACTATAGATGACTTAGAAATGATACATGGAATCAAAGTAGATCAGATAGAAGGATACTCGAAACTTGATATAACAGAGAAGAGGATATTTGAAAAGTTTATTATAAATCTCCTCAATGCATATGGTATAGAGTATAGAAATATAACACCAATTAAAGTATATATAGCAATAGAAAAAACTTATATTATAGAAACGGAAGCCATAAAAGATTGTGTTATCAGAAAAGTTGTAATTAATCAAAAAACAAAAGAAATAGAGAGTATATGGAACTTTGAGAGATTTAAAGGTGAAAAGGGCAAATTAAGTTATGCAGAAAAATATATGAGATTTGAATATGTAAAAGATGGAGTCAAGAACTGGCTACATGTTAATAAAACAGGGGGCTGGTATTAAGAAAAAATAAATAGTGGAGTAAAGTATTAAAAATATTACTGGAATGCTTTGTTTCAGCAATATTTTTTTACCTTTCAGATTTATATAAGCATACTAATTATATTTACAATATTACATAATAAATGTAAAAAGTATGACACTGGAGGTGGTGGATATTTCAAGGTCAGAAATAAAAAATGAAGCATTAAAATATGTGACTTATAAAAGGGAAACAGAAAATATAATTAATGAATTAAGTGGAATAAGAATTAGAGTTAATACAGCCTTTCAGGGAAAAACTAGAGATGAAATGAATGAAAGCATAAATCTTTTAATAAATAGATGTAACAATTTAAGTGAAGATTTACAAAGTGTTAGGACAAGCCTTGAAAATCTCCAAGAAGATGTACTTCAAGAAGAAAGGCGCCAGGAAAGAATCCGTAAAGAAAAAGAGAAAAACAATAAGTAGTTGGTGAGGGGCGTTAGGAGTAAAATTTTTAACACTCCGCGACGCAAATT
>CAKVFO010000103.1 GCA_934746785.1 uncultured Clostridium sp.
GGTAAAAACATATCTTTAACTCACGAAGGAAGAAAACTCCTGCCCTATGCAAAGCAAATGATTAAATTATCATCAGATATAAAAAATGTGATTTTTCATGAAGAGAAACCAAGTGGTACTTTAACTATTGGTGCTGCTGAATCTTTATGCGTCATAAGACTTCCAGAAATTCTAAAAGAATATAGACGTCTTTATCCTGATGTTGAAGTTTCCTTAAAATTTGGAAGCTGTGCAGATTTCAGACACTTTCTTAAAGATAGTATTATTGATGTGGCATTTTCTTTAGGCAGGAAAATTGAAAGTGATGATTTTATAAGTGAAATTGAAATTGATGAGCCAATGCTTTTATTAGCTTATCCTGGCCATCCTCTTATAGGAAAAGAAAGTGTCTTTCCTTCTGATATTGAAGACGAACCATTAATTTTAACTGAAACAGGATGCAGCTATCGAGCTGCTTTTGAAAATATTTTAAGTGAATATAACGTTAAATCTAATCTTGTTTTAGAAACTGGAAGTGTTCAAGCTATAAAGCAATTTACAATGAGTGGGCTTGGCATAACATTATTGCCTAAAGTTTCTGTAGAAGAAGAAGTTAAATCAGGAAAATTAATTCCACTTAACTGGAAGGGGCCAGATTTTGGTGTTATATCTCAAGTTATATATCACAAAGATAAATGGATTTCTCCTGCTTTATCTGCATTTTTAAAATTAGCAAAAGATTTTTGCCAAGAAAATTCTTAATTATTTTTTTACTTAATTGTATAATTAATACATTTAATATATAATTAAGTTATATTTTTGCAAAGAGGTAATAATTATGAATTCATGGGATGATTTTAACTTTTTAGATAATCAAAATAATAATATATATTCTAACTCAGACTTTTCCTTCACTAAAAAAAATGTTCTAACAAACTTTAGTCTTAAACCACAAAAACCTGTAGATGATGAAGCCTTAAAGAAAATTGAAGATTTTGTCAACTCTATAAATAAAATTTATACTTCTCCAAAGCTTAGAGTAGATGAAAAAGTTTGGAGAAGTCTATTAGAAGTTCCTATGGTAGAATCAATGGAATATGGTTTATATTTTAAAAAAGAAGTTTTACATTACTTTATTAAACACTATTATCTTCCTGACAACATTTGGGATTTAATAGATGTGCTATTTTGCTTCAGTACAGATTATACACAAGAAATAAATGATTACTCCTATTCCATTATGTTATTTTCCTTAATTCATAATTTAGAAAACCTCTCTCCTCTAAGTTATGATTACATTACAGACATAGAAGATGATTTATTTGACATTTACATATCTTATAGGGAAATTGTTTATAGAGATTTAAAATGTGGAAACTTTACTGATGCTTCTATAAATATAGATTTAGCTTATGACATATGTGATTGCGATCCTGAACTTATACGACTCAATGGTGATTACTTCTATCTAACACAAGACTTTGAAGATTCTGTATCACTTTATGAAAAATGTATAGAATTAAATGCAGAGGATTACAAAGCTATTGAGAAACTAGGAAAGTCTCTTTATAAACTTGGAAGATACAAAGAAGCAATACCATATTTCTTAAAATACATAGAAAAATTCCCCAAAAAATATAAAATAATTTTATTGATAGCAATGTGCTATTATCGTACTTATGACTTTATAAATTCAAAAGAATATTTTGACATATTATTTACAAAAACACTTAAATATAGATGCTTAGAAGCTTATGGTAAAAGCATTAAAAAGCATTTAAAACATAATAATCTTAAAGGGAACTTAATAGAAGATGACTTTGATTATACTCTTCCAATTGAAGATAGTCCTAAATTTAAATTTATGTATCCAGATGGATATGTAACTGAAAATCCAAGGCCTACTTTTTCAGTTAATAATATAGCTCTTGTCTTATTATTTTTTATGGCAGTTACTTTTTTGATGTTATTTATCATCATAATTTCTCAACCTGTTATAGATTAAATTTAATAGAGGTGTCAATATAGAAAATACTACTGACACCTTTTAGTCATACAAAAATATATATCCTAAAAAAATCCACCAACATTTATTTAAAACAGATCACTAAAAGGAAATTACACTTGCATAACAACTGTAAATATACACATCATAAAGCCTTACAACCCTCTTCTCTCCCCATGTTGAAACATTAACATAAATAATATCATTACATTTAAATATCCTTGTTATAGTCATCCAATGCCAGTCAATATCTTTTAACTTAACATTTTTCAAAAGCATAAGTAAAATGGGCTTGTCCTCCCCGATTTCCCTATAAATAAAATTTTCAAACTCTTCATATTTATACTCTGTTGTTATCCATTTAGGATTAACCTTAACCCCTTTATCCTTAAAATAACTTTCCATTCTATCTATAAAATATAATGATGATATAATTCCTATCTTCTCATCTGGCACCAGATACTCAAAAACACTATTCATGAGTTTCAAAAAGTTACCCTTACTTCTATCTTTAAAATTAAATAGCTTATCATCATTATTCTTTAAAGCTTTATAAGCAATTAAATTAGATGCTGCAACTATGCTGCATCCCACCTTTTTCAGTTTATCATTTTCAAACCACTCTTGATTCCCTCCATAAAATACCCTATTACCTTCTGCAATTTCAATAATTTTTTCACTTTTAGAAGCAGTCATCTTTTCTCTACACATTAACATAACCTTATCTCCTATTAATCTAATATACTAATTTAGTATATTTATATTCAGTTAATTTTAGTTAATGACAAGCTCTAGACATTATTATGTAAATTAATATTTATCCCCTAAATCTAGTATATATATATTACTTATATCAATTTTTATTTTAATACTCAAAAAGAGGTGTTCTTTTGAGCAAAATTATTTATCTATATAATCAAAATAATTCATCATCTAATGATAAAATATATGATATTTTATTAAATTTTTTCAAATCCATAAGCACTAATTTAATAATTATTTTTTTCAATTACTTTTTTAATGATTCATTAAATACAAATGACTCTATTGAAATGAACTCAAAAGCTTTAAATAAAAATAGGTACATTCCTTTAAATTATTTTCTTTCATCTATTAATTTCACAATTAATAATGAAACATTATATTCATTAGAAATAGATACTTCAGCAAAAAATAATTTTTCCCTTTATTTATTAAAATACAATAAAATACATGAAGAAAAAAAATATTTTATTACCCTTCCTGAAACAAAAATAATAGAATTAGAAAATAATATATATACGCCTGAAAAATATAGCTATAACGTAAAATTATATAACCATACACTAAGTTATGATATTCCCATTTATAAACTATCAAACATAAAGCTAGATTTTATAAAGGAAAATAAATTATATATATTATTTCCTTTAACTTTATTTAATAGCTATAATACAATCATAACTTCTTCTAAAATCGGTTCCAATACCGAAAACATACGAAAACAAGTTTTAAAATTAAGCCAAGATTCATACAAAAACATTAGAAAACTAAATATATACAACAAATACTTTACTAAAAAAGACTATTGCATTTTAAAAGATACAATAGGCGAAATTATAGATTATTATCTAGAATCCTTAGAGTAAAAAAGCAGGACATCCTAACTTATAGGGTGTCCTGTCTTTTCTATACAATCTCTTATATCTTTTAAGATTTACTTACGTATACAAACTTTTATCATATTATTATTCATACCTAAAACAGTTATATCTTCCTTTATATAATCATGAATTTCTTCAATAAGCTCCATATCAACCTTTTCACCTGGACATCCTATAGGTATTCCTGGTGGATAAGGTACTATTGCCTCTTTTAATACTCTTCCTAAAGAATCTTTATAATCTATTTCTTCATCCTTACATGTAAACACCTCAAAAGGCTCAAATTCCTTCTCTAAAAGCCTTCCTGAATACTTAACCTTAACATCTTCCGTCTTTAAGATTTCCATATCCATCTCTTCTAAAACCTTATAAAGAACCTCTAATCCTTCTAAAGCTTCCCATGGAGATAAAATTAGAACTACACCATCATGGAAACACATTTCACATTGTATATGTTTTTCACGCAGATAATCCTGCAGCTTAGAGCCGCTATATCCCATAGGTAATACAAGCACATATCTGCTTAAATCAACTTCATAACCTAAAGGAAGGTCTTCTCTTTTTAATACCTTCACCTTATTTAAAGAATTTATTTTAACCTTCATATCTTCAGCTATATCAATAAGATTACTATAATCCTCTTCACCAAAGGTCTCTAAATAAAATCTAGCATAATCTAAAGATGCCATTATTAAATAAGATGGTGAAGTTGTCATAAAAGCACTTACATAAAAGTCTAGACTGCTATCTTTAATATTACTTAAAAGATAAGATCCTCCAGTAAGGGCTGGAAGAGTTTTATGAGCACTAGTAATAGTTATATCTACTAATGATGCAATATTTTCAGGCAGTCTGTTACAAGCCCCATAATGAGCCCCATGAGCTTCATCTACTATTATCTTTAGTTTATTCTCTTTAAGCTTCTCCATCACCCTATGAAGCTTATATGATATGCCAAAATAATTAGGATAAGTTAAAATAATCCCCTTAGCATTTTTATAACTTTCTACAGCCTCTAAAATAGATTCTTCATCTGGAGGAAGAAAAACTCCTGAATTCTCCTTCATAATTGATGCACTGCTTCCCTTAATATAATGAACCTTAAGCTTTCTCATTATAAGAGCATTATATATAGACCTATGACAGTTTCTCTCTACAATAACCTCGTCCCCTTCATTAAAACAAGAAAAAATAGCAGCTAAATTTCCACCAGTAGTTCCATTAACTAAAAAATAAGCCTTTTTAACATTATAAAGTTTAGCTAATCTTTCTTGAGCTTCCTTAATAATACCTTCTGGATGATGAAGATTATCTAAGGGATCAACCTCTGTAATATCTAGATAACCTAAATTTTCAGCAAAATACTTTCCATAAGCCTCCCTTTCAAAAGCCTTACCAGCCTTATTACCAGGCATGGAATATAAAAGATTATTTTCTTTATGATAATTTATTAATTCTTCTAATAAAGGTAATTTATTATCCACTTAAAATTCACCCCTTTTATCCTTAGCTAATTATTTCTATAGAAGAATTCTTTAAAACCTTCTCAGCTGTCTTAAAAATAAATTCTCCATCTATTTTATCTAAATCTTCATAAGCTTCTTCATAAGCTCTTAAATTATCAAACATAATAGCATAAGCTGCTAAAGCATTAGTATGTCTTATACTCTGCTCTTCCTTAAACAGCTTCTTAATCTTTATACTCTTAGCTAATTCCTTTATTTTAGACTCCTCTAAAACTGTAATTTCATTTATTGCACACTTAACCTCTTCTAAAGCCTTATCTGCCATTTCCTTAGAAGTATTAAACATGACTTTGTATGTCTTAATATAACTTTCATAGCCTATAGATGATAACACATCATATACAAGGCCATTTTTAGTTCTAAGCCTGTCAAATAAAACAGAATTAACACCTTCAGCAAAATACTCATTAAACACTCTAAAAGCTTTTAATTCTTCATACCTAAGCTCATTTATAGGGAAATTAATCTGCACTCTTGCACTATTAATGCCTGCCCTTGTATCCTTAAATTCACCAAAAATCATATTGTCATAAATCTCTTTAGCTGCAGGTGCTTCTTCTCCCTTAAATTCTGCAAAATATTTATTAACCTTTTCAAAAACCTTATCACAATCTTCCTTAGAAACTACAGCTATAACCATGTTTTTTGGAGTATAAAAGCTTCTATAAAACTTCTTAATATCATCTAATGTAATCTTACTTAAAGTATCTTGGCGTCCTATTATAGGATACTTCAATCTATTATTACAGCAATTAAAAAGGAGCTTGTCTTCACAATACTGATCAAGCTCCTCATCCCATTCTTTTAATTCCTGTTTAATAACATCCATTTCTTCCTTAAATCCTTCTTCCTTAAAAGCTGGATTAATCAATATATCAGAGAACAAATCTAAGCCTTGTTCAAAATCCTCATTTAAAAGAGTTCCATAAAAAACTACATAAGGATAATTAGTCATGGCATTAGTAAAGCCAAATACTTTACTAAGTTCTTCATTTATTTCAGCTTCACTTCTTTTATTAGTTCCCTTATAAATCATATGTTCAACTACATGAGCTATCCCAAGACATTCTCTGTCCTGGGCTGCCCCTGCATTCAATGCTATTGAAATAGATGTTAAATCTGAAGTTCCTTTAATATATATCAGCCTAATACCATTATCTAATATATATTCCTTCATATTTTATTCCTCGTTTTCTCTTTGCATTTCAAGCTGTTCAGCCTTAAGAGCTATAGCACATTCTATTCTCTTCTTTTGCATCTTACATCCTATTTCATAAGGAATATTCATATCACCATTGAAAGCTACATTGTTAGCCTGGCATCCACCACTACAGTAGAATCTTGCCCAACATTTTCTACACTTAGGCTTGTTGTAAATATGAGCTTTCTTAAATTTCTTAGCAAGATCTTTATTAAATGTGTCTTCATAAATATCACCTAACTTGTATTCTTCCTTACCAACAAATTGGTGGCATGGATAAACTTCACCTTGAGGAGTTATAGCCACATATTCAAATCCAGCTCCACATCCTGAAATTCTCTTATATACACAAGGACCACCTTGTAAATCTATCATAAAGTGATAGAAAGTAAACTCATCACCTTCATGCATTCTTCTTCTCATTTCTTCATAAAGTTTATCATAGTTTTCATAAATAACTGGAAGATCTTCTTCTCTTAAAGAAAGATTATGTCCATCTTCTAATACAACTGGCTCAATTGATATTTCTCTAAATCCTTCATTAAGCATAGCTTGAACATCATTAAAGAAATCAGTATTATTTCTTGTAAATGTTCCTCTAACATAATAAGTTTTTCCCTTAGTTCTCTTAGAAATCATCTTCTTAATGTTAGGAACTATATCATCATAAGAACCGCTTCCATCTGGCTTGATTCTTGTCATATCATTAATTTCTTTTCTACCATCTAATGAAAGAATTATATTTCCCATTTCCTTATCCATATAATCCATCATTTCATCAGTAAGAAGAGTAGCATTAGTAGTCATAGTGAATCTAATGTTCTTACCCCATTTTTTTTCATTTTCTCTAGCAAAAGCTATAACTTCTTTAAGTTTGTCCATAATTAGAGTTGGTTCGCCGCCAAATAAATCTATTTCAATATTCTTTCTTGGGCCGCTTCTCTTAATAACATATTCTATTGCCTTCTTAGCAGTTTCTACAGACATAACTCCGCCATGTCCATGATATTCACCTTCATCAGCAAAACAATATTTACATCTTAAGTTACATCCATGAATAACATTTAGACAGATAGCTTTTATGTAATCTCTATCATCCATAGAGCTATGTGCTATTTCTTCATATTTGTCCTCAGAATATATTACTCCTTCTTCAGCCAGCTCTTGAATTTCATCATAAGCTTCTGATATATCCTCTTCATCATATTTGCCCTTTAAAGCAGCTAAAACGTCTTTCTTATTTCTTATTTTTTCGTCTTCTAATATATCATAAACTAGTTCGTCAACTACATGTACAGCTCCTGTATTAACATCAAGAACATAGTAGTTTCCGCCTTGCTTAAACTTGTGTATTAACGCCATATCTTTTCCCTCCAAAACTTCCTATACAAAGTGGCTTGCGCCACGCTTTTCAGCGCAGAAAACCACTTTTTTCTGCCATGCAAAAGGTTCTAAAAGCAAAATTGGAGGATAGATGTAATATTTTTATGCTCCAAATCACAACCAGTCGCTTAAAAATATTGCTTCTACCTCATTAAATACTAACGGAAATTTTGCTTTTCGGTTCTTTTGCGGCACTACAATTACTTTTTAACATTGATACTAACTTACATATCTAAAAATTAGCAGCAATCAGTGTTCACTTTCAAAACTTTTTTAAACTTCCTACACGTTAAAAATATAATCTCGTAATAAAAATCACGAGATTTTTTGTAGCACATCTTGAAAATGATACTATAGAGAATCTCTACAGTATCATAATCTTTTTTGCTAACTATTTAGTTTTCGCATTCTAAGTTTGCTACTGTACAAGAAGTTTTGCAAGCAGATTGGCATGAATTAGCACATTCCTTGCATCCTGGCTTACATAAACTGTTCTTTATGTTAGTTTTATTTATTGTTTTTATGTGTTTCATTACTTTAACCACCTTCCTGTTTTCCTAGCTATTATACCATAGCTGATAATACTAGGAAACAAAATTTTTATTTTTTTCTTACTTTATAAGTATACTGGATTTATTTACATTTATTACTGAAGATTTTCTATAAGAGATATAAAGCTTTCACTGCCTATCTTTTCAAGATAAATATCTAACAAAAGCTGCATGCTCATATTCTTATATCCCTTACATCCATTTATTAAGTTCTGGCCAATTGACTCTACAAAATCTTCCTTATCCTTTTCTAATTTCTTAATTAATTCTAAGGCTTCATACTTAACTAGTTCATCTATTAACTTTTCCTTAAGAGAATTTGTAAACACTTCAACCTGAGCTCTCTCCTCTTCACTCAAATTTGATGTATCATTATTTAAGATTTTCATAAAATCAATCATATATGTCTTTCCTTTCTAGATAACTATAAACTTTCCTTTACTAATACCTTTGCTTTTTCAACTGCATCTAAAAGCTTCTCTGGTGACTTTCCACCGCCTTGGGCTAAAACCTTGCTTCCGCCGCCTCTTCCGTCTATTAAAGGAATACTCTCTTTTAAAACAGCTCCCATATTTAACTTTTCTAAATTCTTAGAACATGCAAATAAAAGATTAGCCTTTTCACTGTCACGTGTTCCAAATAAAACTACAGTATTATCATAAGCTGTCAGCTTTTCAGCTAAAGTTCCTAAATATTTGTTATTCTCATTTTCAAAAGTTTTAACTACTAAAGTTACATCTTTTAAAGTTTCTCCATTATCCTTTAAAGACTTAACTTCATAAGAGGCAAGAGAAGCTTTAATCTTCTTATTTTCTTCCTTAATCTCATTTATATTAGACTTTAAAGCTTTAACGCTCTTAACAACTTCTTCAAAACCTGTAGTAAGTTCAATACTTACCTCATCTAAAATATTACTTCTATCTAAAAATTCTTTAACAGCTCTATTACCTGCTAAGAAATAAACTCTTGTATTTCCTTTATGTTTTTCAGCACCCTTAATCTTAATCATTTGAAGTTCTAAGGTATTAGAAGGATGTATTCCACAGCATGCATTAATATCTAAATCTTCTATCTTAACTATTCTTATACTTTCATCATCTGTAGCAAGTTCTCTTCTAAGGCCCATCTTAACTGCTTCTTCTCTATTAGTTATCTTAAATTTAACTGCATGTTTTTCACCAATAACCTTATTAGCTAAAGCTTCAGCCTTTTTAAGCATTTCAGCTGGAATCTGGCCAACTATATCTACATAGCTTATGTCACTTCCTAAATGTATACCTGCTGTATTATGATTAAAATTACTAAAAAATACTCCAGATAAAACATGCTGTCCTAAGTGCTGCTGCATCCCATCAAGTCTTCTTTCCCAGTCAATAACACCAGTAACTTCTGTTCCTTCTGCTATTTTTTTATTAACTACATGATAAATATTTTCATTATCTTCAGTAACATCTAAAACTTCCACGCCATTTAAGCTTCCTCTGTCACCTAACTGTCCTCCCCCTCCAGGGAAAAATGCAGTCTTATCTAACAAAACCTTAAACTTTCCTTCTTCCTCTTTAACTTCCACAACCTTTGCCTGAAATTCTTTTATGTACTGATTCTCATAAAATAACTTTTCTGTTGCCATAACTTACATTCCTCACTTTCTACTACTTAATTCCTTAACAGTTTCACCAATAATTTTTATACCTTGTTCAATGTCACTGTCACTTACTCTTCCAAAACCTATTCTTAAAGTATCTCTTCCTTCTTTTCCTTTGTAAAATATATCACCAGGCATGAACAAGACACCCTTTTCATAGCATCTATCCAGTACCTTTCTTGCATCTAAATTATCTTTAAGCTTCATGAAAATATGTAATCCACCTTCACCCGTTACATATTCATAATCAATATATTTATCAATACATGATTTTACTAAAATATACTTATCTCTATAAAACTTCCTTACACTCTTTAGATATCTGCTAAAAGCACCACTTTTTAAATAATAGTAAAAACAGCTTTGATCTAAGAAAGATGAGTGAATAGTTCTTCCCCTTTTAACACTTTCAAGCAAATCAATAAGTTTCTTATCAGCTAAAATCCATCCTATTCTAAGACCTGGAAATAAAATTTTAGATAAGCTTCCTATATACAGAACACCATTACCTTCTCCCCCTAGCGCTGCAAGAGGTTCAACTGGCGAACTTGAATATAACAATTCCTCATTAAAACCATCTTCAATTATAGGAACATTAAATTCCTGCATAATTTTTATAAGTTCTTTTCTTCTCTCTGCTTTAGTAACTATACCTGTTGGATTATTATAAGAAGGAATAAGATATGCAAAGGCTACATTATGCTCTTTTAGAGATTTCTTAAGTTCTTCTAAATTTATACCATCCTTATCCATAGGAATTTGAACTATATTCAATCCATGTGATTCCATAATTTTCAACGCAGTATTATGAGTTGGTTCTTCACATAAAATAACATCCCCTTCTTTTGTTAAGGAAGAAAGGATAATATCAAAGGCTTCAGTAAAGCCATTAGTTATTAATATATCCTTATTTTTAATACTCACGCCCTTACTCTCCATGTATTTATATAAATATTCAATTAAAGGTTTATAGCCTTTAGCGTATCCATAATTTAATAAGTTTTCTTCTTCATTACTCCAAGCATCCATTAAAGCTCTTTTAAAGTCTTCCTTATTAAATAAACCACATTCAGGTGCTATAGATTTAAAAGATATCATTCCCTTTTCATAGCTTAGTTCACTTTTTATAATGTCCTTTTCTCTTAAAGTTCTGCCATATTCATTTACTCTATCATCCCACTGTATATTAATTTCATAACTTTTTTTATACACATCAACAGAAACAAACGTCCCCCTGCCCCTTTTAGTAACAATAACCTGTCTGCTTTCTAATTCTTCATAAGCTGAAACTACTGAATTTCTGCTTATATTTAAAAATTTACTTACCTCTCTTGTAGATGGAAGCTTACTGCCTTTTGTAAGTTCACCTTTTTTTATACACTGAAGTATATGATTTTGAATCTGAATATAAATAGGTTCATTATCATTTATTTTTAAATTAGAAAAAATCACTTTTTAAAGACACTCTCCATTCATTGTTATTTTAATTTATTTCCATTATATAATTTTATGTGTGTGGAATGCAAACGTTAGTCTTTATCTTTTAGGTAGTATACTTCTCTCGGGAGTTTTTTCTGTTTTGAATGTGGATTTAGAATGCAGAAGTGGGATTTTTTCTTAGAGATAGTGTACTTCTCTTGGGAGTTTTTTCTGTTTTGAATGTGTACTTAGAATGCAGAAGTGGGATTTTTTCTTATAGCTAGTGTACTTCTCTTGGAAGGTTTTCTGTATTGAAAGTAGATTTAGAATGCAGAAGTGGGATTTTTTCTTAGAGATATTGTACTTCTCTTGGAAGGTTTTCTGTATTGAAAGTAGATTTAGAATGCAGAAGTGGGATTTTTTCTTATAGGCAGTATATTTCTCTTGGAAGGTTTTCTGTATTGAAAGTGGACTTAGAATGCAGAAGTGGGATTTTCTCTTATAG
>CAKVFO010000104.1 GCA_934746785.1 uncultured Clostridium sp.
TTAAGCAGATTATCTGTATCTGTAAAAATAAAATTTGGACCTCTTAAATCTCTATCTAAACGACTTAAAATATTATTATTTTCTCCTCCATCTAATATACAAAAATAGCCATAATCCATAATACTTCTTACAAGACGTCCATAAACTTGTTTTAACTTTATACAAACTTGAGGATAATTAACATCATTATAGGTCCTGCCTTTATAGGTAGTAATTGCTTTTAATAATGGCTCTTCAAGGTTTTTATTTGGAATCTTATCTAAAATAACACATGTTAATGCATCTCCTGGCACATCAATACCTTCAAAAAATCCTTTGCTTCCAAGTATAATTACTTTTCTATTTCTATCATTAAAATACTTTATAGACTTCTTATGAGTATGGACTTCTATTGATGTGTTTTTTGTAAGCTCAAGAAGCTTTTCCTCTACTCTTTTTTTCCTTAAGTTATTAGTAAATAAAACTAAAGTATGCCCTCCTAAGCGTTTACTTACTTTAAATATAAATTCAGCACTTTTTTCTGGAAAGTCACTGCTATTGTACCTTCCAATGTTTTTCATAATAAAAATCTTAGTTTTATTTTTAAGATCGAAGGTTGAAGGCACAACAAGTTCATGAGCTTCTTTTTGTCCAAGCACATTCTTTATCTCGTTAAAAGAATTATTTATTCGCATAGTTGCTGAAAGAAAAGTAGTACTTTTAACTTCTTTTAAAATATGTTCATTAACCATTTCATCAATATTTAAAGGAATATTACTAAGCTTAAAATAGCTATAATTATTAGATATCTCTAAAACTCTAGCCATATTCTTAAGATTTTCCTTTTCAATAAAGGTATCTAAAATATTAAAAGTGTCCTTAAGTTTTAAAAGATAATTATTAGCAGCTATATAATCATGTTCATCTTTTCCTTCTTCCCCATCTAAAGTTATATTATTAAAATATCTATTAATTAAACTATATAACCCATATATACGTTCTTTAACATTTGATATGTATTCTCTTAAAGATTCAATATCATCCTTTCTATTAACTGGTGGAAGATTAAATTCACATCTAAAATTATATTCCCCTCCCCCAAGCTTTAACTCAATAGTTTTATTTAACATAATACCTATATAAGTTTCTATTTCCTTCACCCAGTACTTAAGTTTTTCAAGTTCTATAGTTTCTCTATATCCATTAGAAGCATTAAGGTTATTTAACTGTCTGTATACTGTTGGTTCTTTTTCATATAAACTTTTTAAAAGTTCTGAAAAGTCATCTGAAATAAATTCATCTGAAAAGAAATCATAGCACTTATCCATTAAATTATGTGCTTCATCAACTATTAAATGAGTTATTTTCTTTTTTTCTCCATAGGGCCAGCTTGCAAGTAACGAATGATTTATTACTGTTATATTTTCTAAAGGAAGTTCTTCGTATCTTTTCTTTAATAAACATCTTCTAAAACATTTTTCAAGATTACATTCCTCATTATCACATGTTATCTCATTTATAAATTTACTTAATTCAAAATGAGAATATGCCCAATAATTTATAGCTTCCATATCTCCATACAAACCATCTTTACATAATCTCTTTAAAAATATTTCAGCTAATAGTCCTGTTAAATCAGTATCAAATCCTGTAAATTTCGAAAGTCTATCTACACAGATATAATTACTTTTTCCTTTAATAGCTCCATAATTTAATTTATCTTCTAATCCTAATTTATGAAGTATATTAGGTATATCTCTCATTATAAGCTGGCTTTGTAACTCTTTAGTATCTGTTGAAATTATGAAAGATGCATCTTCAACTTTATGGGTATTTTTATTAATATATGCTTTAATTGCTGCAATTAATACATAAGCAAAAGTTTTTCCACTTCCAGTTGGGGCTTCAATAAATATTTTTTCATCTCTTTCAATATTTTCTCTAATACTCTTAGCAAACTTTAATTGTGATTCTCTATATTCATATCCAAAATCATTACCATTATTCCATATTTCTTTTCTCTTTAATAAATCCTCATATTCCTTATATGGAATTCTAATTTTATCTAACTCAGGTCGTGTTACTTTATTATCTATGTAATTAACATACTCAAAACCTTCATAATTAAACATTAAGGGCTGTTCTATGTAATTTGTCCAACACCATCTGTTTTTTAATCCATAATCACTACATAAAATACTATACATTGACTTTTTCTTTTTGTTTGCGGCCTTTTCATCTCTATACCACTGTCTACAAAGTAATGCATTAACTGAAATCATTAGTTTAAAAGGTTCATCAATATCTATATTTTCAATATTAGTTATTTCTCTTATTAGTGAATCTGCTGTAAACTCCTTTTTCCAGGGCTCTAAAATAGCAGCGAACTCCATAAAGTCTAAAACATTTCCCATGTACTCAGGATATAAATTCATAATCATCATTTTGACAAAGGAAGCCTTTGAACATATAACATCAAGTTCTTTTATAAACTGCTTTAAATTCTCTATGGAATTTATTTTTGAAACTGCCTCTTTAATCTCTCTATCTGTCAAATTTCTCTTAATTTCTAAAGATAAATTGAAATCAAGATTATCTATTTTCACATATTCATTAAAGGTAGACATTTTCCCTTCAATAAACCTTACAGCTTCAAAGAAATATATTATGTGATAATTATTTTTAATTCTTTCTATATTTAAATAAACTACATTATCTAAAATACTTTTTTGATAATTGTTCATATCTTTCTCCTAAATAAAATATTATATTAAATCATTATAACATATGCATTCCACTTCACCACTTTTTTATTAAAAATCAATATTATCTATTAAAAAGCTTTAAATTTTCTATACAGTAATATTTTTATGCTCTAAATCGCAGCCAATCGCTTAAAAATATTGCTTGTACCTCCTTAAATACTAACGGAAATTTTGCTTTTGGTTCTTTTGCAGCACTACATTTTTTCTTTTTAACGTATTGAACAACTTACATATCAGAAAGCCAGTGATAATCAGTGCTGGCTCTCAAAAAAAGTTTTTAATTTCCGATACGTTAAAAAAGAAGCTGTATACTGAATAATTATAAAATCATTCAGTGTACAGCTCCCTAAAATTAATTAATTATACTAATTTTACTGTATCTCTAGCTATTACTAATTCCTCATTAGTTGGAACAGCATAAACTTTAACCTTTGAAGTATCTTTAGATATTTCTGCCAGCTTACCACGTACTTTATTCTTTTCAAGGTCTAATTCAACTCCTAAGAATTCAAGACCTTTAACAGCATTTTCTCTTACTATATCAGAATTTTCTCCAACTCCTGCTGTAAATACTATTACATCAACACCGCCCATTTCAGCAGCAAATGCACCAATTTCTTTCTTTAATCTGTTATAGTATATGTCTAAAGCTAATTGTGCTTTTTCATTCCCTTCAGCAGATGCCATTTCAAGATCTCTAAAGTCTGAACTTACTCCTGATATACCAGCAACCCCTGACTTTTTGTTAAATAAGTCATTAACCTCATCTGAAGTATAACCTAATTCTTTAATTAAGAATAAAGCTATTGCAGGGTCTATGTTTCCACATCTTGTACCCATTACTATACCTTCAAGTGGTGTGAATCCCATTGTTGTATCAATTGATTTTCCATCTTTAATAGCACAAACTGAAGCACCATTTCCTAAGTGGCAAGTAATTATTTTTAAATCCTTTATATCTTTGTTCATAACCTTTGCTACTTCTTTTGATACATACATATGAGAAGTTCCGTGGAAACCGTATTTTCTTATTCCATGTTTCTCATATAACTCATATGGTAATGCATATAAATAAACTTCTTCATCCATTGTTTGATGGAATGCTGTATCAAATACTGCTACCATTGGTGTATTTGGCATGATTTTTTCACATGCTTCTATACCTATCATATTTGCAGGGTTGTGAAGTGGTGCTAATTTATAGCAGTCTTTAATTGACTTCTTAACATCTTCATCTATTAAAACAGACTCAGCATATTTTTCTCCACCATGAACTATTCTATGACCTACTGCTGAAATTTCATCCATTGAAGTTATAACTCCATGAACATCATCACTTAAAGCCTTCATAACATTGTTTATTGCAGCAACGTGATCTTTCATTTCCTCTTCTATTATATATTTATCTTGGCCATCAACTTTTTGAGTTAATACAGATCCTTCAATTCCTATTCTTTCCACTAAACCATGAGCTAAAGCTTTTTCATTGCTCATATCTATAAGTTGATATTTTAAAGATGAACTTCCACAGTTAATTACTAATACTTTCATTCCTATTTCCTCCATGTCTCATATATTTAAATATCTAAGCATTAAAAAACACAACTACTTTTATTTTTTATCCTACTTTTATAAAATAATTTATATTCCAAATGTTTACATACTTATTTTATATTACTGAATTTATATTAAATTCATTTAACATAACAGTCAATAGTTTTTTTATCATTTTTATTATGTTATTAAAAAATATATGAATAACTTCGAAAAAAATTTCGTTTTACTATAAAAAAATAATCAAAATTTGTTTTAAGGAATCAAAACGTTCTATCAAAAGCATCTTATAATTTAATAAATTTAAATCTCTACCAAAAGTATGTATTACAGTAAAAATTCCCGGTGTAAATTCTTCTGGAATTGTAAAAACTATATATCTATACTTAACATTTTTCTTACTTCTTACCATATGTTCTAAAAAAATCGCTCCATTGATCTTCTAAAATTAATTTTATTTTGCTTTTCGGTTCTTTTGCGGCCTACAATTATTTTTTAACGTATTGGAAAAGCTTACATATCAGAAAGCCAGTAATAATCAGCACTCCCTCTCAAAAAAAGTTTTTAACTTCCTATACGTTAAAAAAACACCTTAAATCAAATAAAGATTTTAGGTGTAAATTAATTCAAAATATTCTATATAAAACTTTATTCTGGTAATGCTCTATGACCAATTCCTATAACAACTTCATCCAAATGTAATAATCCAATACTTAAAAATATACATACTGAAATATGTTCTCCCATTCTGGCAATGCCTATTTTACCACCAACATTTTGTCCGCTTGCTCTATTACAAACCTGCATAAGAGCATCTCTTGCAGCCCCAATTACAGCGCCTTCATGTAAATGTTCTTCTCTTATAAGACCATTTCTTTTAGATGCAACTAAAGCTCTCTCTAGGATTTTATGAATTGACTCATTAATATTTCCGCCAATATTAACAGCTGTAACCTTTACTTCAGAATTTAAAAATTCCTTTTTTAAATGTTCTTCTTCCTCACGGCTGCTTATTGCCATCTTTGTAGCAATTTTAGCTACATAAGTACTTGTTTCTCTAGTCATAAAATTACCCCTTTTCCTTAAATAAAGTACATTAAATAAATAACATAATCTTGAATTATCTCTAAGTAATCCTCATTAATATTACTTTCAATGATTCCTGCTTTAGTCTCCTCTATATATTTGCAAATAAGTATAATTAATGAAATGGCAATACAGTATTTCCTGCTGTATATTTTTGCATTATTCTCCTTGCTGCTAATTAAAGCATATATATTTTTAAACTCTTCAGCAAAAATCTCTGCGTCCTCTATTATCAAAGAAGCTATACCAATAAATAAAATACTTTCATCATTAATTTTACCTATAGCCCCCTTAATATTACATATTAAGGATAAAGCATTTTCTAATTTAGACTTTACCTCTTTTTCACTTATAATTATTGATGCAGAAAGCAGCTTAATTATATTTTCCGTATAACTTTCAACACTTTGAATTTCATTTTTAATAATTTGAATTTCATTATTAATATTATTAATATCTTTATCAGCTAATGCAAATAATAAGCTATATTTACCACCAATTACATTCATATCCTTTTTGATAGTTATAGTCTTTCTTAGCATATCTTGTAGCTTGTCCCCTTCAAAGTGCCTTGATAGTAAAACTGCTATTGAAAAAGTCATTTTATCTTTACTAAATCCCCTAGCAACTAAATGATCATACACATCTTTTGAAGAATAATATAATTTTTTATAATCAGAACTATCATAAATAAACATTGAAAGCATTTTTCTATATCTCAATTTATATATATCAACCTTAGACTTTAGAAGGTATTTTCTAATTACTTTTACTTTATCTATATCAAAACCATCATCATTAGTAAATGACAGTAATGCTTTAATTACATTTGATTTTTTCCCATCAAACATAAAGTTTTTTCTCATATCCTTGTAAATATCATTAAAAACATCAATTTTACTTTTCAGCTCAATATCCATATAATCATCCTTTTAATTTCTTTTTATTAATATGATACCATAAAAAATCAATTAATAAATAGCATTATACCAAAAAAAGAAGCAGTTTAAAGTAATTGAGTATTTATAAACACAAGTAAATACTTAATTGCTTTTAACTACCTCATTATAATAGAGTATTCAAAAATCTTATACTCCAAAATCCCCCATACTTCTAAATTTATTATATCTTTCACTTACAAGTGAATTTATATCTATATTAACCAAGGTTTTAACTTCTTCAATTAAAGCTTTCTTCAATAGTCTACACATCTTAGATGGATTTTTATGAGCACCTCCATATGGTTCTTTAATTATTCTATCTATAATCCTATACTCCTTTAAGTCTTGAGCTGTTATCTTCATTACTTCAGCAGCTTCCTTAGATTTACTTCCATCCTTCCATAATATAGAGGCAAATCCTTCAGGTGATAATATTGAGTAAATAGCATTTTCCAACATAAGAACCTTATCTGCAACTGCTAATGCGAGTGCACCTCCACTACCTCCTTCACCCATCAAAACAGAAATAATAGGTGTTTTGAGTCTGCTCATTTCAAATAAATTTTGAGCTATTGCAGCTCCCATTCCTCTTTCTTCAGCAGATACTCCACAAAAAGCCCCTGGAGTATCTACAAAGCATATAACAGGCCTGTTAAACTTTTCTGCTTCTTTCATAAGCCTTAATGCTTTTCTATATCCTTCAGGTTTAGGCATTCCAAAGTTTCTTTCTATATTTTCTTTAGTATTGCTTCCTTTACATATTGCAATTACAGTTACAGACTTTCCTCCAAGAAGTGCTATCCCTCCAACTATGGCTTTATCATCTCCATAATATCTATCACCATGAAGTTCTATAAAATCATCAAAAATGTTTTGAATATAATATTCACCATTAGGTCTATCCTTATGTCTAGCAAGATTTACTTTATCCCAAGCACTATTTTTAATTATGAGTTCTCTATTCATAAGCCTTCACCTCATGCATAGCTAAAATTTTATATAATTTTTCTCTAAGATTTCTTCTATCTACTATAAGATCAATAAATCCTTTTTCCTGTAAAAACTCAGCCTTTTGAAAGTTGTCTGGAAGTTTTTCCTTTATTGTACTTTCAATAACCCTTCTTCCAGCAAAACCAACTAACGCATCTGGTTCACTTATAATTATATCACCTTCCATTGCAAAACTTGCAGTAACTCCTCCAGTTGTAGGATCTGTTAATACAGTTATATATAAAAGTCCTTCTGAATCGAACTTTCCTATAGCTGCACTTATTTTTGCCATCTGCATCAAAGAAAAAATTCCTTCCTGCATTCTTGCTCCTCCAGAAGTAGTAAATATAATTAAAGGAAGTCTATTGTCAATTGCATACTCTATTATTGATGTAATCCTCTCTCCTACCACAGAGCCCATACTTCCCATCATAAAAAAACTATCCATAATTGCTGCAGCAACCTTTATACCATTAATCTTACCCACACCTGTTATAACTGCTTCACTACTATCTGTTCTTTTTGAAGCACTTTTCACCTTATCTTCATAAGAATCAAACTTCAAAGGATTAACAGTATAAATTCTATTAAATAATTCCTTAAAAGTCCCTTTATCAAAAATAATATTAACTCTAGTCTTAGCTGTTATTCTTAAATGATGATTACAACTTGGACAAACATATGCATTTGACACTAAATCTTCATTATAAATTATACTTCCACACTTATCACATTTTGCCCACATACCATTAGGTATATTGGCTTTTTTATCTGAATCAGTTTCAATTGTTTTTACAGTACCATATTGATTTTTCTTAAATAAATCCTTAAGCATTATTCATCACCAACTTTTCATTTAAAAAAGAAGTATCATAATTGCCTTCTATAAAATCTTTTTCTTCTAAAAGAGAATATTGAAAATCTATATTTGTTTTCACGCCCCCTATTCCAAATTCACCTAGTGCCCTTTTCATTCTTTTAATAGCTTCACTTCTATCTTTTCCATAAGATATCAGCTTTGCAATCATTGAATCATAATAGGGAGGAATTTTATATCCACAATATACAGCCGAATCAACTCTTATACCTAATCCACCTGGTACATATAACTCAGAAATAGTACCTGGACAAGGCATGAAGTTTTTAGATGGATCTTCTGCATTAATTCTACATTCAATAGCATGACCTTTTATTACTACATCTTCTTGTTTAATTTGAAGTTTTTCACCTGAAGCTATTCTTAATTGCTCTTTTACAAGATCTACGCCTGTTACAGTTTCTGTTATAGGATGTTCTACTTGAATTCTCGTATTCATTTCACAAAAATAAAAATTAGAATTCTTATCTACTAAAAATTCCACTGTTCCAGCATTTTTATAATTTGCAGCTCTTGCTGCCTTTACAGCAACGCTTCCCATTTTATTTCTTAACTCTTCTGTCAAGAAAGTTGATGGAGCTTCTTCTAAAACCTTTTGATTTTTTCTCTGCATAGAACATTCTCTTTCACCGAGATGTATAACATTTCCATATTCATCTGCTAAAACTTGAAATTCAATATGTCTTGGTTTCTCTACAAATTTCTCTATATATAATCTATCATCAGCAAAACATGCTTTAGATTCAGCTTTAGCCAATTCATATAACTTAGTGAATTCATCTCTGCTATAAGCAATCCTAATGCCTTTTCCACCACCACCTGCTGCTGCCTTAATCATTACTGGATATCCTATTTCATCGGCAATTTCTAAAGCCTCTTCAGTGCTTTCAATAATATCTTCATAACCAGGAACTACTGGCACACCAGCATCTTTCATAAGTTTCCTAGCCATGGCCTTATTACCCATAAGATCAATAGATTCATAATCTGGACCTATAAACTTAATGCTGCATTCTTTGCACATCTTAGCAAATCTAGCATTTTCAGATAAGAATCCAAAACCAGGATGTATTGCTTCAGCACCTGTTAATACACAAGCACTTAATAAATTTTTTATATTTAAATAACTATCCTTAGAAGGAGCAGGTCCTATACATACTGCTTCATCTGCAAGCTGAGCATGTATAGCTTCCTTATCTGCCTCAGAATAAACAGCTACAGTCAAAACTCCAAGCTCTCTACAAGCTCTTATAATTCTTACAGCTATTTCTCCTCTATTTGCAATAAGTATCTTCTTAAACATCTAACATCACCTATCCTATTGCAAACATAATTTCAGCTTCACATACTTTTTTACCTTCAACAGATGCAACTGCTTTCCCAACACCCATTCTTCCACGAAGCCTTATCATTTCAACTTTTAATTCAAGTCTATCACCTGGTACAACTTGTTGTCTCCATTTTACTTTGTCTGCTCCTGCAAAAAGTGGAGTTTTACCTTTATATTCATCTTTTTTAAGTACAATAATAGCCCCTGCTTGAGCTAATGCCTCTAAAACTAATACTCCTGGCATTATTGGCTTTCCTGGAAAATGTCCCTGAAAAAAAGGTTCATTAGCTGAAACATTCTTATATGCTACAATACTTTTACCTTCTTCAATTTCAACCACTCTATCTACTAATAAAAAGGGATATCTATGAGGAAGTATTTCCTTGATTTCTTCAATATTCATTTCTATTCCTCCTCTATTTTAAAGATTGGCTGTCCATACTCAACCATCTCTCCATTTTTAACAAGTATCTCTTTAATAGTTCCTGAATATTCACTTTCAATTTCATTCATTAGTTTCATTGCTTCAATAATGCAAAGAACATCACCTTTATTAACCTTGTCATTACACTCTACAAAGTTTTTAGCATCTTCAGAAGGTGCACTATAGAATGTACCAACCATAGGTGATTTTACAACTGTATAATTATCTACAGCTTCTTTAACTTTATCAGCCTCTTCTTTAACTTTTGATTCTAAAGTTGTTGTGCATGCTAAATTGTCATCGACGCAGCTAACTAAGGTTTGAGCTGCTTCTGCACTTGAATTTTCTTTTGGAATCTCTCTATTTAGTGATTTGTCCATTTTTATATGGGCATCATTTATAGTAAGTTCAAAAAATGATATATCAGAAGAATTAACTGCATCTATCAATTCCTTAATTTCTTTAAAATCCATAACTTCTGCCTCCAATTAATTTTCAGAGAATTTCTTAAATAAAAGTATTGCATTATGTCCACCAAAACCTAATGAATTTGATAAAACATAATTTAATTCTTTCTTTCTTCCTTTACAAGGTACATAATCTAAATCAAGTCTTTCATCTTTATTTTTATAATTTATAGTTGGTGGTATAAATCCATCATTTATTGCATTAACACATATTACTGCTTCAATTGCTCCTGAAGCACCTAAAAGATGTCCTGTCATAGATTTAGTTGAAGATACAGGTATATTGTATGCACCTTCACCAAATACCTTTTTAATTGCTAATGTTTCACCTAAATCATTAAGTTCAGTTGATGTTCCATGAGCATTTATATAATCTATTTCTTCTTTATTTACCTTTCCTTCATCTAATGCAAGCTCAATAGCCGCTGCTGCTCCTAAGCCTTCAGGTTCTGGTGCTGTAATATGATAAGCGTCACAATTGCTTCCATATCCAACTATTTCACCTAATATTTTAGCGCCTCTCTCTAATGCACTGTCTAAAGATTCAAGAAGTAAAATACCACTTCCTTCCCCCATAACAAATCCGCCTCTATCTTTATCAAATGGTATAGATGCTCTGTTTGGATCATTTGATGTATTTAATGCTTTTATACTATCAAATCCACCAACACCTGATTCTGTTATAGATGCTTCTGTTCCACCAGCAAGCATTACATCAGCATAGCCATGCTTTATTGCTCTGTAAGCTTCTCCTATATTGTTATTTCCGCTTGCACAGGCTGTAACAGTAGAAAGACAAGGACCTTTAGCTCCATATTTAATTGCTATATTTCCAGCACATAAATTTATGATGCACATAGGAATAAAAAATGGTGAAATTCTTTTCTTATTTTCCCCTGCTAATTTTTTTACTTCACTTTCTATAGTTGATAGACCTCCGATACCTGCTCCAACATATACCCCAAATCTATTCTTATCTATTTTATCTAAGTCAATTTCAGATGATTTTATTGCTTCTTCAGCAGCTACTAATGCAAACTGAGTAAATCTATCTAATCTTCTACTCTCTTTTTTTCCCAATACTTCTCCAGGATTAAAATCTTTTACTTCTCCAGCAATCTTTACTCTTAAATCAGAAGTATCAATTTGTTTAATATAATCTATTCCACATTTTCCTTCTTTTATATTGTTCCAAAAGCTTTTAACATCATTACCTACTGGTGTTATAGCTCCCATACCTGTAATTACAACTCTTCTTTCCATTAACTCTATCCTCCTACATTACCATTCCGCCATCAACATGAATAACTTGTCCAGTAACATACTTAGCATCATCACTAGCCAAAAAACTAACTACATCTGCCACATCTTCAGCAGCACCAAACCTCTTTAAAGGAATTTCTTCTTGTATTTTCTTTTTATATTCTTCATTAAGGTCTTGAG
>CAKVFO010000105.1 GCA_934746785.1 uncultured Clostridium sp.
GTTTAGAAGGAGCCACTCTAATTTTGATATATAAATCTCCAGGTGATCCTCCTCTTTCACCATGTTCACCTTGACCTCTTAAAGGCATTACATTACCTGTATCTACACCAGCAGGTATATTAACAGTTATCTTTCTATTCTTTCTTACCTTACCTTTTCCTTTACATGTATGACATGGAGTATCTATAACTTTACCAGTTCCATGACAGTGATCACATGTAGAAGTACTTACAAAGTTTCCAAGTGGAGTTTGTCTTTGAACTCTAACCTGACCCGAACCACCACAGTGTGGACATGTCTTTGAACTTGTTCCTGGTTCTGCTCCATCACCATGACAAGTTTCACAAGCTTCACTTCTTGTTATTGATATTTCTTTCTTAGTACCGAAAACAGCTTCTTCAAAAGTTAAATTAATGTTATATTCTAAATCATTACCTCTTCTTGGTCCATTTCTTCTTTGAGAGCTTCCGCCACCTCCAAAAAATGAGTCGAATATATCACCAAAGCCACCCATATCTGAGAAATCAAAGCCGCCAAAGCCACCGCCTGATCCGCCAAAGCCACCATTGAAGTCAGCAGTTCCATATTGATCATAACGTGCTTTCTTTTCTGGATCTGAAAGAACTTGATAAGCTTCATTTATTTCTTTAAACTTTTCTTCAGCTTCTTTATTTCCTTGATTTTTATCTGGATGGTACTTTATAGCTAACTTTCTAAAGGCTCTTTTTATTTCATCATCACTAGCACCTTTCTTTAGTCCAAGTGATTCATAATAGTCTTTACTTGCCATCTATTATTCCTCCATCTTGCATTATTATAGCAACTTTATTTTCTTTACTTAATAAGAGGGAAGACGACTTTTTCTCTGCCTTCCCTCTTGAATTATATATTTATATTAGTTTATTTACAACTACTTATCTTCATCAACCTTGAAATCTGCATCTACTACATTATCATCATGAGGTGCTTGTTGTCCTGCATCAGCAGCACCTTGAGCTCCTGCTGCACCTTGAGGATTTTGTTGATACATCTTTTGAGCTATTGGATAGAATGCTTGATTTGCAGCTTCCATTGCAGCCTTTATAGCTTCAACATCTTCTCCATCTTTTACTTTCTTAAGTTCATCAATCTTATCTTGAACAGCTTTCTTTTCATCAGCTGTAGCATTGTCCCCAATTTCATTTAATGTCTTTTCTAATTGATAAACAGTTTGATCTGCATTATTCTTAACTTCTATTTTTTCTTTTCTCTTCTTATCTTCTTCAGCAAATTTTTCAGCTTCTTTAACAGCCTTATCTACTTCTTCATCTGAAAGGTTAGTTGAAGCTGTAATTGTAATATTAGCTTCCTTACCTGTTCCTTTATCCATTGCAGATACCTTTACTATACCATTTGCATCTATATCAAATGTAACTTCGATTTGAGGAATTCCTCTTGGAGCTGGAGCTATTCCTGATAATGTGAATCTACCAAGTGACTTATTATCTGCAGCCATTTGTCTTTCACCTTGAACAACATTTATTTCAACTGAAGTTTGGTTATCAGCATAAGTTGAGAATATTTGGCTCTTCTTAGTTGGTATTGTTGTATTTCTTTCTATTAATGGAGTAGCAATACCACCTGCTGTTTCAATTCCTAATGTTAATGGTGTAACGTCTAATAATAATACGTCTTTAACTTCTCCAGTTAATACACCTGCTTGAATAGCTGCACCAATAGCAACACATTCATCTGGGTTAACTCCCTTTGAAGGTTCTTTTCCTGTAAAATCTCTAACTGCTTCTTGAACAGCTGGAATTCTTGTTGATCCACCAACTAAGATTACTTTATCTACTTGGCTTATTGTTAAGCCTGCATCTGATAATGCTTTCTTCATTGGTTCTACTGATCTTTGTACTAAATCATGAGTTAATTCATTAAATTTAGCTCTTGTAAGGTTCATATCTATATGTTTTGGACCTGTTGCATCAGCAGTGATGAATGGTAAGTTAATGTTTGTTTGAGTAGAAGATGATAATTCTATCTTAGCCTTTTCTGCAGCTTCTTTTAATCTTTGAAGTGCCATCTTATCATTTCTTAAATCAACACCATTTTCTGCTTTGAATGTTTCAGCAATATAATCCATAACTTTTTGGTCAAAGTCATCTCCACCTAGCTTTGTATCACCATTTGTAGATAATACTTCGAATACTCCATCACCAAGTTCAAGGATAGATACATCGAAAGTACCGCCTCCTAAATCGTAAACTAAAATCTTTTCGTTATGATCAGTCTTATCTAGACCATATGCAAGTGATGCAGCTGTTGGTTCGTTTATAATTCTTAATACTTCAAGACCTGCTATCTTACCAGCATCTTTAGTTGCTTGTCTTTCAGCATCATTAAAGTAAGCTGGAACTGTGATAACTGCTTGAGATACTGTTTCACCTAAATAACTTTCAGCATCAGCTTTAATTTTTTGAAGAATCATAGCTGATATTTCTTGTGGTGAATAATCTTTACCATCTATATTAGTTTTATGGTTAGTTCCCATTTCTCTCTTTATTGAGATTATTGTTTTATCTGGATTAGTTATCGCTTGTCTTTTAGCTACTTGACCAACTAATCTTGATCCATCAGCTTGAAAAGATACAACTGAAGGAGTAGTTCTAGAACCTTCTGAGTTTGCTATTACTACTGGTTCTCCACCTTCCATAACTGCTACACATGAATTTGTAGTACCTAAGTCAATTCCTATAATTTTTCCCATAATTTATTCCTCCTTAAAATAGATTGCTCTATTATTATTTCTAATTTTTTTATATATTAATTAAACTAATTAGCAACTTTAACAACTGAATGTCTTATTACTTTGTCTCCTCTTTTATATCCTTTCATGAAGACTTCAGCAACTACATTCTTATCAAAATTTTCATCTTCAATATGCATTACTGCTTGATGCATATTTGGATCAAATTCTCCTGATGCATCAATTTCTTCTACACCAAGTTTTTCAAAAGCTGAATCTAGACCTTTCATAGTCATTTCTATACCTTTTTTAAGGTCTTCGAAACTTCCTTCTGCTGCAATAGCTCTTTCTAAGTTATCAGCTACTGGAAGTAATTCTTTTATTACATCAGCACAGGCATCTGTATAAATTCCTTCCTTTTCTTTAGCTGTTCTCTTTCTAAAGTTTTCATATTCAGCAGTTTGTCTTAATAGTCTATTTTTTAATGCTTCAATTTCATTAGTTAATTTTTTAACTTCATCTTTTGACTTCCTAAGCATATCTAATTCATCCTTTGAAGTTTCTTTTGTATTTTCTTCTGTATTTTCTGCTGTTTCTTCAGTTTTTGCTTCATCGGCATTAACTTCTACTTTTTCTTTTACTTCTTCTAAGTTTTCATTATCTAAATTTTGTTCTAAGTTTTCATTCTTATTTTCTTCCATTTAACTTAAACACCTCACTCAAATTATATTAGCCTATAGTCCATGGTCTTTTAGTGCATCATTTAGCTCTTTCATAACCTGAGCCATTATTGCTATTACCCTTGAGTAATTTATTCTTCTTGGTCCTATAAGTCCAATTGTTCCCATAGGTCTATCACCTAATGAATACTCTGCTGATATAACACTGCAATTCTTAGCTTCAGGAATATAATTTTCATCACCAATCTTTATACTTAAACCACCTTTAGGAGCTAACAGCTCAACAACATAATCTTTATTGTATAAAAGATTTAATATCTGTTTTGCATTATCAATATCGTTATATTCAGGATAATTAAATATATTTGTCGTTCCTTCCATGAAAATTTCTGAAGAATTATCTTCTTTTAATGTTTCATATAATACTGGAACTATCGCATTAAATAAATCGTCATATCCCATAAGATCACCTTTTAAATTATTGATGACCTCTAAATTAATATCTTGAATAGTTAAATTTACCAAACGCTTATTTATAACTTTATTTATTACCTGAAGTTCTTCCATAGAGGGAATTTTACTTGTCTTTATTCTATGATTTTTAATTACTCCGCTATCAGTAACTATAACTGATATTAAATTACTATCATCCACCTTAAGAAGCTGAACTGATTTAATATAACTTTTCATAACTGATGGTGTTTGTACTACACAAGTTAAATTAGTAAGCTCCGATAATAAGGTGCTTGCTTGTTTAACTATTTTATCCACTTCAAGCATGGCACTATCAATTATATATTTTTTAATCTGAAGCTGTTCTTCTTCAGAAAGCCTTGCTTTTTCCATAAGACTATCTACATATAATCTGTATCCCTTACTTGAAGGAATTCTTCCTGCAGAAGTATGTGGCTGTTCTAAATATCCCATATCTTCTAAATCAGACATTTCATTTCTAATTGTCGCAGAACCAACACCTAAATCATACCTTTTTGCTATTGTTCTTGAGCCTACCGGTTCACCAGTATTTATGTAATCATTGATTATAGCTTCAAGAATTTGAATTTTCCTCTTATCTATAGCCATACCCTCACCTCTTTGTTAGCACTCACTATTATCGAGTGCTAATGACTATGTATTTAATATATTATTTCTCATTTTTTTTGTCAATTGTTAATTATTTTATAGTCCGGTCTTTTTATTCCATTTATCAAAAATAGCATCCTATTGCTCTGTATTACTGCATTTTTCTCCTTATTACAATATCATATCACTCATAACCATATTTGATAGTTCAATCCCCATATCACTCAAATATATTCTTCCACCATTTCTTATTAATAAACCTAATTTTTCGTTTTTATTAATTACATTTTTGTATATACTATCAACACTTACACCAAATCTCCTTTTAAATTCTTCCTCAGAAATTCCCAAATTCATTCTAAGACCCATAAACATAAATTCTTCTATATCATCCTTTTGAGAATTAACATACTCATCTTCTATTACACTTTCTCCACTATTAATTCTATTTATGTATTCCCCTATATCTTTAATATTAGAAAATCTTTTCTCATCTATAAAAGAACTCGCTGAAGTTCCAACTCCAAGATATTCTTCACACTTCCAATATAGTTTATTATGAAAACATTCTTTATTGTCTTTTGCATAATTAGATATTTCATATTGTTTATATCCATTACTTTCTAATATTTTTTTACCCTCTCTATACATATCTCTTTCTTCTTCTTCATCTGGAAGATTTAATTTATCCATATCGTATAATTTACAAAAAGCTGTTCCTTCTTCAACTATTAAGCTATAGCTTGATATATGTTCCGGTTCTAAATTAATAACTTCCTTTAAAGAATTAAGCCACATATTAATTGTTTGATCCGGAAGCCCAAACATCATATCTATATTTATGTTATTAAAGCCTTCCTTTCTTGCAAGCTTATAATTTTCTTTAAACTGTTCAAAAGTATGAATCCTGCCAATCTTTTTTAAAAGGTTATTATCTGTTGTCTGCAGACCGAAACTTAACCTATTAATAGTTCCTTCCTTAATTATTTTTAACTTTTCTTTATTAAGAGTCCCTGGATTACATTCAATACTTTTCTCTGCATCTTTTTTAAAATTCAATTTTTTAACAGTATTCATGAGAAGCTTTAATGATTCTTCATCTAAATGAGATGGTGTTCCTCCTCCAATAAATAAACTTCTAATAAGGCGATTTTCGCATTTATTTTCTATCTCTTTACATAGTGCAGTTATATAATTATTCATTAAATTTTCCCTGCATGCAAAAGAAGGGAAATCACAATAAAAACATTTTTGTTTACAAAATGGTATATGTATATATAATCCTATTTCTTTCATAAAACGCCTCCGTATCTACCTTTATAATTTAAATGTTCTATATAGTCTCTCCATAAGGAAAACAGCTGACACCACGTTTTTCAGCGCAGGAAGCAGCTTTGTTACAGCCTGTCAAAAGGTTCTAAAAGCAAATTTGGAGGATAGAAGTAATATTTTATGCTCCAAATCACAACCAGTCGCTTAAAAATATTACTTCTACCTCCTTAATACTAACGGAAATTTTGCTTTTCGGTTCTTTTGTGGCACTACATTTTTTCTTTTTAACGTATTGAACGACTTACATATTGAAAATCCAGTTATAATCAGTGCTCGCTCTCAAAAAAAGTTTTTAATTTCCTATACGTTAAAAAATGTGTGCTTCTCAGCACACATTCCTATTTACTTTAATAATAATTCTGCTTGTTCTTTTAGTAAATCAATCTTACTATCTGAATCAATTACAGAAAAATTACATATTTCTTTAAAGTTATAAAAATAATTTGCTATAGCTATTTTTTTAGATCTAGCTATACCCAATTTCTCAGCTACATCATCTAGAAAATCTATTTCTTTTTCATCATATTTTCCATCAACTAATGCAAGACCTACAAGTTCAAAATATATAATAGTTTTTATTCTATTAGATGAATAAGATAATTCTTTTTGAATATCATCAAAAGACATTTCTTTTATATCTTTATCCTTTATATTTAATTCATTTTTATAGTCTTTTAGAAGTTTCTTTTCCTCCTTAGCAAAAACCCTATCTATCATTGCCAGCTTTTTTACTAAATTTATAAATGCAGCTGATTCCCCTATATTTAATTCTTCTAAAAACATAATTATCCCCCTAATTTAATTAATATAATTTATTATAATATTATTTTTAATCTGTTTTCAATACAGCCATAAATGCTTCTTGTGGCACTTCAACTGACCCCACCTGTCTCATTCTCTTCTTTCCTTCTTTTTGCTTTTCTAAAAGTTTCTTCTTTCTAGAAATATCTCCACCATAACACTTAGCTAAAACATCTTTTCTCATAGCTTTTATTGTTTCTCTAGCTATAATTTTAGACCCTACAGCAGCTTGTATTGGAACTTCAAATAATTGTCTTGGAATTATTTCTTTAAGTTTTTCTGCAATTGCTCTTCCCTTATGATAAGCTCTTTCCTTTGGAACTATCATAGATAAAGCATCTACAGTATCTCCATTTAATAATATATCTAACTTAACAAGTTCTGCTTTTTCATATGCTTTAAATTCATAATCAAGAGATGCATATCCTCTTGTTCTTGACTTTAGTGTATCAAAAAAATCATAAACTATTTCATTTAATGGTATATCATAGTTTATTACAGCTCTTGTTTCTTCCATGTATTGCATATCAAGATATACGCCTCTTCTCTCCTGACAAAGTTCCATAACAGCACCTACGTATTCTGTTGGTGTAATTATTGAAGCCTTTACTATAGGTTCTTCCATATAATCTATTTCTGTTGGTTCAGGAAGATTTGTAGGATTTGTAATATCAAACTTTTCTCCATCTGTCTTTATAACCTTATAAATAACTGATGGCGCTGTTGTAATAATATCTAAATTAAATTCTCTCTCTATTCTTTCTTGAATTATTTCCATATGTAATAATCCTAAAAAACCACATCTAAATCCAAATCCTAAAGCTATTGATGTTTCAGGTTCAAAATTCAATGCTGCATCATTAATTTGTAACTTCTCTAGTGCTTCTTTAAGTTCTTCATACTTAGCCCCATCTACAGGATAAATACCCGAATAAACCATTGGCACTGCTGGTTTATACCCTGGAAGCGGCTCTGCTGTTGGTCTATCTGCTTCTGTTATAGTATCTCCAACTCTAGCATCCCTAACATTCTTAATTGAACCTGTTATATATCCAACGTCTCCTGCTCTAAGTTCCTTTATTGGCATAAGTTTTGGAGTAAATACCCCTACTTCAACAACTTCATATACTTTATTCGTTGCCATAAGCTTAATTTTTGTTCCTGCTTTAACTGTACCATCTTTAATTCTAACATGACATACAACTCCTCTATAACTGTCATAATATGAATCAAAGATTAAAGCTTTTAATGGTGCCTCTTCATCTCCTTCTGGTGATGGAAGTCTTTCAACTATTTCTTCTAAAACATCTTTAATATTAAGCCCTGTCTTAGCTGAAATCATTGGTGCACTTTCTGCCTCAATACCTATAACGTCCTCAATTTCTTGTTTAACTTCATCTGCTCTTTGAGATGGAAGGTCAATCTTATTAATTACTGGTGCTATCTCTAAATCATTATCTAATGCTAAATATGTATTAGCTAATGTTTGAGCTTGAATACCTTGAGTAGCATCTACCACAAGTAATGCGCCTTCACATGCTGCTAAACTTCTTGAAACTTCATAATTAAAATCCACATGTCCTGGAGTATCTATAAGATTTAAGATATATTCTTCACCATCTTCCCTCTTATAAACTAGTCTGGCTGCCTGAGATTTTATTGTAATTCCTCTTTCTCTTTCAAGTTCCATATTATCAAGAACCTGATCTTCCATTTCTCTTTGTGTAAGTGTTCCTGTTGCTTCTAGTAATCTATCAGCTAGAGTTGACTTACCATGATCAATATGCGCTACAATTGAAAAGTTTCTTATGTACTTCTTTCTATCATTTTTCATATATCTAAACCACTCTATTATTGAGCAGTTAATTCACCCCCATTATGCTAAATCAGCTAAATTATATCATACAATACTAAGCTCATGTCAATATGAAGAGTTTTTATAATATTTATTCTGTTAATAATTCAAAAAAGTTATTCGACATATCTTCAATACTCTCTAAAACACTTTCTAATTTATCTATAATATAAGACTGTTTCCTTATTTTATAATCGCTCTCTCCAATTCTAACTAAAATTCCGTCTACACTATCATCCTCATATATTTTTATAAGAGCGTTATCATTAATAAAACTTGAAAATTCCTCTCCAAAACTTTCTTTTATTCTCTCATAATTTTCTTTTGAATTACCAAGAGGAGACAAAGCTTTTGTATTAATTATATTTATCTTTACTAATCCTATTATAACAATTATTAAGGAAATAACTACTATACTATATCTTATTTTTTTTATTAATTTCAAAAAAGCACCCCCAAAATAATATTCCTCATTTTAAGGATGCTCAATTTTTAATCTTTTATTCATTTATTTTCTATTTATATGTTCAGCCAAAAGCCTTGCTATATATCTTCCAGATTTTTGTGCCTCCTCTGATGTATTTACATTAGCTCCACATTCTATTAGTAAACTTCCATCACTTAAACTTTGATTAAATGCATTCATTCCTCTATTATAAGTATAAATCTTTCTTGTAAGTCCTGGGAACAACTGGTTTGCTCTATTAAATATTTCTTCTGCTAGTGCCTCATTTTTTGAAAATTTCTTACTATTTCTTGTTGTAACAAACATCAATTTAGCAAGTTTTTCTCCATTTATATTTGCTGTTACTGAAGATTTATCATCTACTGAATCTCTATGAAGATCCACTATTAATTTAAAATCTCCATATTTATTTAAATACGCACTTACTGTTTCATTAGACCTTTTGTAACTATCATTATATGAAATACAATGAATAGTTTTATCATGTATAGTTGCAATTCCATAATTATTTTGAAGCTCATCAGCTATTGCATCTCCTACCCCTACTACATTATATCTTTCATCAGTAGTATCTCCTGGAGTTTCAGCATAATTTTCTGTAGTATGTGTATGATAAATTAAGACTTCTACTTTAGATGAATCAAGCTGCTTTTTCAAAGATGAATCATAGGCTGCTGCAGTGGCCGCTGTGGCTTTTTGATCTAACCCTTCATTATTTTCAAATTTAGATATAGAATTATCATCTAATTTAAAAGGATTAAAACTAATGGAATTATCAACTGAAGATGTCTCTCCATTGCTAACTAATTTATAAAAAGGTGCTTCACTCCCCACTATAGCTGCAGCATTAATTTTAGTTAATCCTAAAGCTTCATAACATACCCTTTTTAAAGAAAGCTTATTTTCTAGATACGCACCTTCATCATAAATTGATGTTTCAACTATGGGCATATCAAAGTTTAAAAGCTGTACATAAGCAAAGCCTCCTCTTTCTTTATTGGAACTTAAAATATTAATAACTCTATAAGAAAATATAACTATAAGTATTAACATAATTGTTAATATCAAATTCATTTCATTGTTAACTGCTTTTCTTGCTTTTGTTTGATTATACACTAAAACCCCTCCTTACAAATACAAAAAAATTTAACTTCCTTATATTTATATGAGGGATTTATTTATTTATTAACATATTTTAATTAAGGAATTTATTTATATCCTCAACTGTTAAATTGGGCTGAAGTGCTATATTTATTCCATTAGATATAATCTTAGATAATGAATCTATCATTAAATCTACTTCTTTTGGTGTGACAACTAAATCTCCTGCATATGGATTTAATATTTCTCTTATAAGCATATTTTTTTCATTTTTATCAACTTTCTTTAACATATTAAAAAAATCTTTTCCTGTTTGACTTTGTTTAATTAAATCATCTAATACTAAATCAATTGTATCATTAGCTATTGTTGCTGCATCTACAACTGTTGGAACTCCAATAGCTATAACTTTAACTCCTAAGGACTCTTCATTTATTTTCATTCTATGATTACCTACACCTGCTCCTGGTGATATTCCTGTATCACTTACCTGTATAGTCCTATTAACTCTCTCTATTTTTCTTGCAGCAAGAGCATCTATACATACAACTACATCAGGTTTAATTTTTTCTACAAGACCCTTAATTATTTCGCCTGTTTCTACTCCTGTGATGCCTAATACTCCTGGAGCTATTGCTGCAACCGGAATAACACTATCATCTATCACATCAGGCATTACACTTTTAAGATGTCTTGTTACCATTATTCCTTCAGTGACCTTTGGACCTAAAGCATCTGGTGTAACTTTTCTATTTCCCAATCCAACTACTAATGCTAACTCATCATTTTTTATATTAATTAATTTTTTTAAAGTTTTACCTAATGCTTTTGACACATCATCCATAAGGCCACCATCATACGCAGTAAATTCAGGAATGTCTAAAGTAATATAAGTTCCTTTAGGTTTCCCCATTTTTTCTGCGGCATCGTCATTTAATATATTTACCTTAGTAATTTTTGTCCCTTCATCTTCAAATTCTTCTACAATAACTCCTTCTGCATCTTTTTTATTTTCTTCTTTATATAATTCTTTTGCTTCTAAAGCTAGATCTGTTCTAACATTTATCATTATTTCACCTCACTCTATATTTACTTATTTTTAATTTTTCCAAAATACACGAATTTAATACTTGAAACTATAATCTTTCAATGATATAATATGGTGTGTTGAATACGACTCGTACGCAGATTTCCCCAAAAAACTGCAAGAGGCCCTATTAAATTTAGAGGGGGTGAAATTAAATGGCAAATATCAAATCAGCAAAGAAAAGAATATTAGTTGCAGAAAAGAAGACTGCTAGAAACAAAATGGTTAAGTCTGCTTTAAAGACTACTATAAAGAAATTCGAAACTGCTGTTTCAGCTAACAACGCTGAAGAAGCTAAAGAATTATTTGTAAAAGTTACTAAAGCTTTAGATATGGCTGCTCAAAAAGGAGTAGTTCACAAGAATATGGCTGCTAGAAAGAAGTCAAGATTAGCTGCAAAGTTAAACGCAATGGCTTAATTGTAATACAACCGACCTAAAAATAGGTCGGTTCTTTACTTTTTATAAGCAATGTTATCTAAAAGCATATCTATATAT
>CAKVFO010000106.1 GCA_934746785.1 uncultured Clostridium sp.
TTTTATTTTCTACGTATAGCTAAAAGCTTTTTAGAACCACAGGTCAAACCTGTGGTATTCATTAAAGACAAAAAAATAAGACCTTATATTAAGATAAAACTTAAGTAATAAAGTCTTATTAATATCACATCTAGCAATATGATATTAAAATTATTATACTCTGTTATGACTATTCTGGGTGTGCGTCTCAGAATAGTTCTTTAGTATAAAGAAATATATGATGTATTGATAATTATTTTCAATTAAATATTACTCCATATTTTTCTTTTTGTCAATACAATTGATAATTAATCTCAATTCTTTTTTTATATAAGTACAGAAAAAAGTTTTCATTTCTTATAAGTTAAAAAAAGCTTTCTTTCCTCTATATTCAGCTGCTGATCCTAACTCTTCTTCAATTCTTAATAACTGATTATACTTGGCAACTCTTTCAGATCTTGCTGGAGCACCTGTCTTAATTTGTCCTGCATTAACAGCAACAACTAAATCTGCTATAGTAGTATCTTCTGTTTCACCACTTCTATGAGAAACTACTGCTGTATATCCAGCTCTATTAGCCATTTCTATAGCATTTAATGTTTCTGTTAAAGTACCAATTTGATTCAACTTAATAAGAATTGAGTTAGCCACTCCTAAATTTATTCCCTTTTCTAATCTTGAAGTATTCGTAACATATAAATCATCACCAACTAATTGAACTTTCTTGCCTAACTTTTCAGTAATCAGTTTCCATCCTTCCCAATCTTCTTCAGCCATAGCATCTTCAATTGAGATTATTGGATATTCATTAACCCACTGTTCAAAAAATGCTGCCATTTCTTCTGAATCAAATACTTTACCCTCATGTTCTAAAACATATTTCCCATCTTTATAATATTCTGATGATGCAGCATCAATAGCTATAAACATTTCTTCTCCTGGTTTATAGCCCGCTTTTGTAATAGCTTCAACAATAACATCTAAAGCTTCTCTATTACTCTTTAAATCTGGAGCAAAACCACCTTCATCACCTATCCCAGTTGAATAGCCCTTATTATTTAATATTTTCTGTAATGTATGATATACTTCTGCACACATTCTTAATGCATCACTAAAACTCTTAGCACCAACAGGCATAATCATAAATTCTTGTAAATCTACTGAATTATCAGCATGTGAACCACCATTTAATATGTTCATCATTGGAACTGGTAGTACCTTTCCATTTACTCCACCTATATACCTATATAAAGGCATACATAAAGAATTAGCTGCCGCATGTGCTACTGCTAAAGATACTCCTAAAATAGCATTAGCCCCTAATGTCCCTTTATTATTAGTTCCATCTAATTCAATAAGCATATTATCAATACTTGTTTGGTCATACACATTACATCCTACTAATTTTTTAGCAATTACTTCATTAACATTTTTAACTGCTTTTAATACACTCTTACCTAAATAATAGTCTTTATCTCCATCTCTTAATTCAACTGCTTCATACATTCCCGTAGATGCTCCTGATGGCACAGCTGCTCTTCCCATTGTTCCATCTTCTAAATAGATTTCAACTTCAACTGTTGGGAAACATCTTGAGTCTAATATTTGTCTTGCAATAACTTCTGTAATTTCTAGATAATTTTTCATTAGAAATCTCCTCCTTTAATTCATTTATAATTATTATACTATTATTGATAATTATTATCAAGTGTTCATAATTTTCAGTAAGCAACAACAGTCTAATTGTAACAACTTTTCTCTATTCCATTTCTATCAGACTCATAAAGTTTCCTAACAAGGTAAAATATAAAGCTATGCATTAAAAAATGCGACCTTGAATAAGATCGCATCTTCCTAAGAAATTTTATTTATTTTGTCTGTATACTTAATAAAGATCTGTTCAAAACTTGGCATCAACCAACTTGTTATTAATGACCTACTATTCCACTTTCCTCTAACTTTTCAGCAAGTCTTCTAGTATATTTATTAACAAATTTCTTCAATCCAACACCCATTACAATAGCTACTACTAAATAAATTGATAAGTACATAAAATTATTTAATAAAATACTTTCAACAACTCCTGCTGTAGCTTCTCTCATTAGACCTATTGCATATTTAAAAGGTAATAATGGATTTATTGATTGGAAAAATCCTGACATAACTTCTATTGGGAAAGTTCCCCCTGAAGCTGCCACTTGTAATACTAATAAAATAATTGCCAATGCTTTTCCTACGCTTCCAAATATAGATACTAAAGTATAAATAAATGTCACAAATACAATTGAAGTAAATACTCCTATTAATGCAAACAATACTGGATTAACTACATAAGTTTTTAAAATCACCATATCTCCTACAGTAACAACTAATCCTTGAACTACTGCTATAGAAACAAATGTCAATCCCTTACCAAAGTATTCTTGAAGTGGTGTTATATCTTCTCCATCTTCAAACTTCTTAGCATGAGTTGTTAGAAGAGATACTAAAATTGTCCCTCCAACCCAAAGTGCTAATGTAGTATAAAAAGGTGACATTCCTGAACCATAGTTAGGAACTGAGAATATTGAATTCTTTTCTATATCCACAACATCTGACAAGAAATTACTTGATTCCTCTGAATTATTTATTAGTAAATCAACTAATTTATCGAAGTCTTCTGCATTATCATATTCTCTAATTTTATTTACTACATTTCCAACCTTTTCTTTTATATCTGGAAGTTTATCTTTTAACTTTTGTAATTCATCCTTAGCAAAAGAACTATCTTTTGTAGCAATATCAATTAAATAATTAATATCTGGAATTGTATTTTGTACCATAGTTAACACTTCTGATCCTGAAGATGCTGCATCAGTTGCTGATTTATATGATTCAACTAAATATGGAGCTATCTTAGTATCATATTTATTTATTAAACCTGCAGCTAGTTGTTTAACTTCATTAACTTTTCCTTGTATAACATTTAGTACTTGTCCAATTTCTGTATTACTAATATTACCGCTTTCAATATCTGCTATAATTCCATTTACATATTTTAATGTTTCTGATACTTTACTTTCTAAAACCTGAACTTCATTAATAATATCATCTAATTTATCTACATTTATACCAAGTTTCCCTAACTTAGATTTTAAAACACTTAAAGCAGATATAGAATAATTTAATTTATCATCAGCTACTTGAAGCTTTCCTTCAATAAGCATTAATTGATTTTTTAATGCTTCAGTTCCTTCTTCTTTAATTAATATTTCTATAGAATTTATATTATTTTGAGCTTCTGAAATAAATCCTTTAATTTCTTGATTTTTTCTTTCTGCCTCAGCTTTAACTTCATCCATTTTAGCTTGTCCGTTTGATATTAATGCTTGACTCTTGTCTATAGTTGAGGATGCTTTTGGTATTATTTCTTTCACTTTTGTAATTACATTATCTATTGCAACTATACCATTACTTGCTTCATCTATAACTTCTTCTAACTCTGGCATTCTATCATTTAGATTATAAATATCATCAAGAATATTTCTTAAAGTTTCTTTGTAATTATCTGCATTTATACCAACTTGATCAAACACATTAAATATAACTCTATTTACAACTTTTACAATGTTACCATTAAGTTCGTCTTTAACAGTATTTACTCCTGTATTAGTTATCTTTGGAACTATTGCATTACTTTTTTCATTAATATTATAAATTAATGATGGTCTTACAATACGAGTTTTGGTTAAAGATAATATATCATTTGTAAAATCTTCAGGAACTTCTATACTTGCATAATAGTCTCCTTCAATAACACCTCTATCAGCTTCTTCTTTACTAACAAATTGCCACCCAAATGAATCATTATCTTTTAATTTATCAATAAGTTCAGAACCAACATTATATTCTTTCTCATTAAATATTCCGCCTTTATCTTCATTTACAACAGCTACCTTTATACCAACAGTATTTCCATAGGGATCCCAACTTGACTTTATATTAAACCATGCATATAGTGATGGTAATATAATTGTTGCTAATACAATTACTAACGCAACCCAGTTTGTAAAAATATTTTTTAAGTCACGCTTAAATATCTTTAGTACATTCTTCATTCCTTCACCTCATATTTATCCTTAGTTTATATTATCTGATTATATCACACAAATGACTAAAGGTCATTTATTTTTTTATTAAAATTTTCTGCAATTTCAATCATTTATGTATATTTTATCTAAAAATATAAGTATTTTTTGTATTTTTAAATTTTATGTGTCAGAAAATCAACAATAATCAATGCTCCTTCTTAAATTTCAAAAAAGTTTTTTACTTTCTTACTAATTCAAAAAGCACTTAGACAAATTTTCTAAGTGCTTCTTTAATATAAAGTGCAGGTAATGGGACTTGAACCCATACATCTATAAGATACACCCCCCTCAAAGGTGCCTGTCTGCCAGTTCCAGCATACCTGCTTAATATCTTATTAATTATATAATACTAAACCTCATTTTATACTTCAATACTTTTCCTCTAAAGAAATTAAGTAAAAGATAATTTTGAAACATTAATAATGTTTCAAAATTATCTTTTACTAAATTCAAAACCCTTTATTATTTTTTTATTTTTCGCCATGCTAAAAGTGCATTTAAATTATTAAAGGAATGTACCTGTAAAGTTTCTGTATCTCCATAAGCTCCAAATATCTCACTATTCTTATCTTTTACTTGATAAGCTATTATTTTCTTTTTACATATATCATAAAGCTCATAATCACCAGCCAATACTGCTGTTTGCAATAAATTTGAGTATATAGTAGTAGACTCAATATTGCTTAATACTTTTCCCGAATCATCATACATACTAAATATTCCATTATCCTCACTATACTTATTCTTTAAGAATCTGATACTATTATCTACCTTTAGTCCTGCTTCAGCTCTATTTAATAGTACAATTGAGTTTAACTCCATATCTAAATTACCCTTATCAAATTCTCCTGTACTTCTATCATACTCTTTTCTATATAAAGGAACTTCTTCACTTATTAATGACTTATCTAAAATTTCTAAAGATGCATTATATATCTTTTTATAGTCATTATCTAAAGACGCTAAAAGTCTAAGTGACAATATATCTAAATAACATATTTGAGTTTTACTGCTTTTTCCAAAATCATCATAAAAGTCTGACAATAAATTACCATCAATAAGATTTTTCTTTAGTCCTTTAGATATCTTAAAAGCATCTTTTCTATAACTAATCTCATCCCACTTCTCAGAGGCTAAAAGCAATGCTTTAATTACTCTTAAATCATCTATAGCAGCGGGAACATCATTGGCATCTTCTCCAACTCTCCATCTAAGTAAACCGTTATCCATAATCATATTATCTTTTATATATGATAATATTTTATTATAATTTCCCTTATCATCTCTACTTAAATAATATAAAAGCATTAAACCTTCTGATTCAGATAATACAGAATGTCCCTTAGTTATTTCACCTTCTGACTTTTCATTTTTATAATTTGTAAGTATTCCATAATCATCATTCATTAAATTTGTAGTTACAAAATTCAATAGATTTTGTTCCTCTTCTGAAACTTCATTATCAGTCCATATAACTCCACTATTAATAGGTTTTACATAAGGTAATGCTAAATAAACAGCTATACATATCAGTAAAACAAGTGATACTAAAGTTATTACAATAACATTTTTTCTTTTTTTCTTCATTTTTCCCCCCAAGGTTTATTATTCATAAATCTTCTTATAAATTTTATAATAAGTATTTACTTTATCAACATATTGTTTAGTTTCTTTATATGGTATATAACTTAATGTTTTACCATCCTTTGAATATTCTTTATTATTAAGCCATTCACGTACATTTCCTCGTCCTGCATTATATGCTGCAACAAATAGGTCTACATCGCCAAATTCTTCCCTTAAGTTATTCAAATACCAGCATCCCATTTTAATATTATAATCTTCATCGTATAATTTGTCTGAACTATAATCATTCAGCCCCATCTGCTCTGCAATCCATTTTCCTGTTTCTTCTGTAATCTGCATAAGTCCCATAGCATTTTTGTGTGATGTCGCATCTGTTTTAAAACCACTTTCAGCCATTATTACTGATAAAACAAAATAGGGATCCAAATCATTTTCCTCAGCATATTTCATTATTGTTTCTTTATGTTTAAATGGGAAAACATGTTCTTTTAAAATATATTTCCCCCCATAGAAGGCAGCTAATATAATAATTAGTACTACAGCTAACTTTTTAACCTTCATCCCTTTCTCCTTTTACCTACATTATTTTTAAGAAATCTATAATATCTTCAACTTGTCTTTGGGTCTTTACTAAATCTCCTCCATTATCTATAAGGATATTAGAATTTTTCTTCTTCTCTTCCATCTGCATTTGAGCATTTATTCTACTTACTGCTTCTGAATGAGTTAGTTTATCACGTGACTTTATCCTTTGAATCTGAGTTGTTGTATCTGCCCATACTAGCATTACAAAATCCATATCTTTATGCATTCCATTTTCTATTAATGTAGGTGCATCTAAAATCACAAGTTTTTCTCCATTTTCTTCATATCTTTTAAAAGCTTCATCTATTTCTTTAAAAATATATGGCATTATAATATTCTCATATCTTATCCTTTGTTTAGGAAACCTAAATATATGATTTCCAAATTCTTTTCTTCTAAATTGACCTTTCCAATCAAAGAAACCTTCACCAAACTCACTTCTTACTTTATCTAAAATTTCAGGATACTTTGAAAGTACATCTCTTGCTATAAGATCTGCATCTATAACTTTAAATCCAGCCGCAATAAGCATGGATGATACTGTGCTTTTTCCTGTACCTATCCCTCCTGTAAGTCCTATTCTTAACATTATTAATAATCCTCCTTACTTAGCTTCATACCAAGTAGTACCTTCATTAACATCTACTTCTAAAGGCACATGTAATGTTAAAGCTTTTTCCATTTCTTCTTTTACCAAAGCTCTAACTTTCTCTTCTTCATTTGGTTTAACATTTAAGATAAGTTCATCATGTACTTGTAAAATCAGACTACTCTTTAATTTTTCTTTTTTTAATCTATTATAAACATTAACCATTGCTATTTTTATAATATCAGCTGCACTACCTTGAATTGGTGCATTCATAGCAAGTCTTTCTCCTAATGCTTTAACTATTTTATTAGAAGCCTTTATTTCTGGAATAAATCTTCTTCTATTAAATATAGTAGATACATATCCATCTCTCATAGCATCTTCTATTATCTCGTCTAGGTATAACTTTATCTTAGGATATCTATCAAAGTATATATTCATATATTCTGAAGCTTCCTTTTTAGTTATCTTTAAGTCCTGTGCTAATGAGAAATCACTTATTCCATAAACTATTCCAAAATTTACAGCCTTAGCCCTGCTTCTCATTATTGATGTTACTTCATCTATAGGTACATTAAATACTTCTGATGCTGTCTTTGTATGAATATCACTATGATATGTAAATGCATTTATCATATTTTCATCATCTGCTATATGTGCAAGTACTCTAAGCTCAATTTGTGAGTAGTCACAAGATAATAATATATCCCCTTCTTCATTAGGTATAAATACTTTTCTAATTTCTCTTCCCATTTCATATTTAACAGGAATATTTTGAAGGTTAGGCTCAGTACTTGAAAGTCTTCCTGTTGTTGTTACAGTTTGATTAAAACTTGAATGTATCTTTCCATCTTCATCAATGACATTCTTTAATCCTTCTATATAAGTTGAATTTAACTTTGTTATCTGTCTATAGTATATTATTTTTTCTATTATAGGATGTTTATCTATAAGTTTATCTAATACTTCCGCATTAGTAGAATATCCTGTCTTTGTCTTCTTAATTACTGGCAAATCAAGCTTTTCAAATAATATCTTACCTAACTGCTTAGGTGAACTTATATTAAACTCTTCTTCAGCAAGTTCATATACTTCCTTTTGAGTCTTTTCTATTTCTTCTTTAAATTTAACAGCTAATGTATCAAGCATATCCTTATCTACATTAAAGCCTTGGCTTTCCATATAAGAAAGTACTGTTACTAAAGGAAGCTCTATATCATTATAAAGTTTCTCCATATCATCTTCTTTGATTTTGTCTTTAAGGATATAAAATAACTTTTTCATATAAATAGCTGACTTGCATAATACTTCTTCGCTATCACCTTTTATTTCTTCATCTAAATATTGTTTTACAAGAATTTTAAGGCTATATTCGCCTTTAGATGAATCTATTAAATAAGCAGCAATAGCTGTATCAAAAACAAATGATTTTATATCAATATTATTTTTAGCTAATACAGTCAACAAATGTTTTCCATCATGAATAACTTTATGTTTGTTACCATCTTCCATAAATATCTTCAAAGCTTCATAAGCTTCTGCTTTATTAGCTTCTGCTATCTTTTTAAAATCTATTTCAATACTTTCAGTTTCTGAAGCAAATATGATTTTACTTAACTCCATTGTAGAGAATCTTGACTCTCCCTCTACTAAATAGCATATATATGAATTTTCTTCTTGATTATTTAATACTTCTTTAAATCTATCAAGATTGTCAACTTTATCAATAGTATTTTCCTTTTCTACAGAAATCTCTTCATTAAGAAGTTTTTTTGCAGCATTTTCAAGATTTAAATCAATTAAAAACTTTTGTACACCTTGTTTATCAATATTTTCATTAACTTTTATATCTTCAAAGCTAATATTAAAATTTTCAATTTCAGCAAGAGTTAATAGTTTTTTATTTAAAAATACTTGTTCTTTAGATTTCTCTAAATTTTCTCTTATCTTCTTAATAATTATATTATCTATATTTTCATATAAGCTATCTATAGATCCATTTTCACTTATTATATTAAAAGCAGTTCTTTCTCCAATACCTGAAATGCAATTAATATTCTTTTGCTGACATCCCTTAAGAGCTTTTACCTCTATATACTTATGAGGTTCAAGTTTAAATTTCTCTTCAAAAGACTCCATATTATAATCAATTACTTGATTTAAACCCCTTTGTATTTTAACAACTTTTACATTATCTGATATAAGATTAAATACATCATCTGCTGCTGTTACTATACTTACTTCAATATTATTTTCTCTTGCAGCCTTAACTACCGTATTTATTATATCATCTGCTTCATATCCATCTATTTCAAAAATATTAATTGATAATAAACTTAATAATTTTTTTATTAGAGGAATTTGTTCTTTCAATTCTTTTGGCATATTAGATGTTAACTTATATTGTTCATATTCCTTACTTCTAAAAGAAGGTCCCTCTGAATCAAAAGCTGCCATTATGTAATCAGGCTTTATCTTTTCTTTCATTTCAACTAGTATATTTGTAAATCCATAAATAGCATTTGTTGAAATTCCCTCATTATTTTCTATTAATGGCTGTGCATAATATGCTCTATTTAATAAAGAATTTGAATCTAGTATTAGTAACTTTTCCATATAGTCCTCCTCTAACTCTTAATAACATAACTATTTAAATTATTAATATCTTTTTCTTTAATTATACTCTTATTTAAAATTTAATTCACTTAAAATATGCTTAAATCGAGTTCTTGTGATAAATCTTTTAAAACCTGAAGTCCTGCGGCACTATTACCTTTTTTATCAAGTGCAGGGCCATAAACGCCTATACCCATCCATCTTGGAACAGTGGCAACAACTCCTCCACCGACCCCACTTTTAGCTGGCACACCAATTTGTACCGCAAATTCTCCTGATGCATCATACATACCACAAGTAACCATAATAGTTTTAACTATTCTACAGTTCTCTCTTGAAATAAGTCTTTCATTACTCCATGGTGTAACACCATCATTAGCTAAAACTGAACCAAACATAGCTAAATCCATAGCCGTTGCTTCAATTGAGCACTGTCTAAAATATAGATCTAAAATCTCTTCTATATTTCCATTAAGCATACCATTACTCTTCATAAAATAAGCCAAAGCTCTATTTCTATTCCCTGTTTTTTTCTCTGAAATATAAACTTCTTCATTGAATCCTATATTAGGATTATTAGTTGCTCTCCTTATAAAATTAAGTATCCTTTGGAATTTATCTTCTTCATTTTCTCCATAGATTAATGATGTTGTAACTATCGCCCCTGCATTAATCATTGGATTATATGGCTTGTTTTGATCTTTCTTCTCTAAAGTAACAATACTATTAAATTCATCTCCTGTAGGTTCAACGTTTACTTTACTAAAAACATTTTCCCTTCCATTATCACTAAGAGCAAGTATTAAACTTACTACCTTAGAAATACTTTGAATAGTAAACTTCTTATTATATTCGCCTGCAAAATATTTTCTTCCTTGAAGATCTACTATTGCAATTCCTAAGTCATCTGGATTTGCTCTTAAAAGTGCAGGTATATAAGAAGCTAACTTTCCTTCCTTCCCATAATGTCTATTTTTTTCAACAAGACTTTCTAACAATTTATACATAAGCTTAAGCACCTCTTTTATCCTTTGTTCAAATTTTAATTATATTACTTAATAATTATTTTCTCAAGGTTAATATAAATAAGAAGAGCTTCGTCATATCAGTTTTCACAAACTACTATAACAAAGCTCCTCTTAATTATATATCCTCTGAATATTCTTCTACCTTCTTCTCTTCTTTTTCTACTTCTTTGACAAGTGCTTCAGCTTCTTTCAAAGCTTTTTCTGCATTAAGTCTTGCTTCTTCTGCCTCTTTTTTTGCCTTTAAAGCTTCTTCTTTTTTAGCTTGTACAGCTTTCTTCTTTTCTTCAATCTTTGCTGCTTCTTCAGTTCTAGACTTAATATTTTTAGCTAACTTTTCATCAAATATATCTATTTCCCTCAATAGACCTTCAATGAAATATGAAAATCTCTTTTTAACTCTTCCTTTAAAAACAAGATTTTGAATAAGTACATTAAACCATGGTATAAACCCCTTGCTAACATCATCTTCTATTAATGTTATTTTTGTAGATTCTTTACTTATAGCTTCAAAAGAATATCTAGAAGTATAAACACTACTTGGAGATGAACTTTTTATTTCATATAATTCATTTTTCTTAAAATCTGTAATTTCTACTTCTAGGTTTGCAGACTGTGCTGAATAGGCACCCACTCTTTTTATAACCTTACATCCTATTGGATTACTTTCATTAAATTTAGGAAAATCCTTTTTTGCTGTTCTTATAAAAACATTAAAAACCTTTTCTACAGGATAATTAATAACGGCTGAATTGGAAAAAGCCATTAAATCCACCTCCACATTACTTTTGTTATGTAATTATTATACTACATTGATCGAGTAGGAGGTAATCAATTATTTTGATTACCGACCTCTCACACCACCGTACGTACAATGTCGTCAACTTAGTAGATTAAGGCAAGTAAAAGTACTTTAAAATCATATTATTTTCCATAGCTATTTAAAATCCCTTTAAAAAATGGTACACTAAATAAATCCACTGGTAAAAGTGAATTTTAAATTATGTATTTATTTTTAGTATTAGATGCAGGATTTAACATTGTGATGGTGCTTTTTCCTTGGATGTTTGTTTTTT
>CAKVFO010000107.1 GCA_934746785.1 uncultured Clostridium sp.
GAGGATTAGATACTAATAATAAAGAAATTAGAATGAAATATTTTGTATCTACAGAAACTGGGGATATAATAAATTCAGAAAAAAATAATGTTACATCAGTAACTTCATAGGATAATTATAAAATGGATGTATTCTTTTTTTATTGATACATCCATTTTTATATCAGAATATCTTTCGGGTTAAGCTCTTTTTTATTGCCATTCCTCTACATTTTCTAATTCTGGAATTGATGAAGATTTGAATACAGGACTTTGTATACCTGATTCTTTTTGTCTTTTATAATCATCTAAAGCTTTAAAAGCAATTTTAGATAATAATGCTATAGCTATTAAATTAATTATTGCCATAAAGCCCATAAATACGTCTGCTAAGTTCCAAACTGTTTCTAGGTTAGCTAGGCAGCCGAAGAATACCATAGCAATTACACATATTCTGTAAATATTTATATATATTTTTTTATCAGTTAAGAATTCTATATTTGATTCTCCATAATAGTAATTACCTACAATTGAACTGAAAGCAAATAATAAAATACAGAAAGCTATAAAATATGTACCCCATGAACCAACATGTGAGCTTAAAGCACTTTGAGTAAGTTCAATACCAGTTGCACCGCTATTTAAATCAATATCAGAAAGCAATATTAAGAATGCTGTACAGCTGCAAATAAGTATTGTGTCAGTAAATACACCTAGAGTTTGAATAAGACCTTGCTTGACTGGATGAGATACTGTAGCAGTAGCAGCAGCATTTGGAGCACTTCCCATACCAGCTTCATTAGAGAATAGTCCTCTTTTAATTCCTTGCATTAAAGCAGCACCAAGCCCTCCACCGACAGCTTCTTTAAAACCAAAAGCATTTTTAAAAATTAAAGCCAATATAGCAGGAAGTTTAGTTATGTTTGTTATTACAATAAATAATACAATCAAAATATATGCACCAGCCATAATAGGCACAACTACTTCTGTAAACTTTGCTATTCTTTGTACGCCGCCAAAAATTATGATTGCTGTAAGAACTGTTAAAATTGAAGCAAGTAGTATTGTGTTAATATCAAAAGCTTGATTTAAAGCAGAAGCAATAGTATTTGATTGAACTGAATTAAATATTAAACCAAAAGTAATAGTAATTAATATAGAAAAGATTACACCAAGCCATTTTTTATTTAAGGCTTTTTCCATGTAGTAAGCAGGACCACCTCTAAAAGCACCGCTTTTATCTTTAACTTTATATATTTGAGCTAAAGTTGATTCAACAAATCCTGAAGCGGCTCCTATAAGTGCAATAATCCACATCCAAAATACTGATCCAGGACCGCCTATTGAAAGTGCAATAGCTATACCAGCAAGATTACCAGTACCAACTCTTGAAGCGGTGCTCATACAGAAAGCCTGGAAAGATGAAACTTGATTTTTATCATCGCTTTTAGATGTCCTTTCTCCTAGCAATTTGAACATTTCTTTTAAATATCTAAATTGTACAAAGTTTAACTTAAATGTAAATAATAGACCTAAAGATATTAATAAAATAATTAATATGTAAGTCCAAAGCAAGTTATTTATATTGGTAATAATCATGTTAATTATATCCATAAAAAGTCCTCCAATCCAGTAAAAGTTCGACATAATTTAATGATATTTTATATCATGTTCTAAGAAAATGCAAGAGGAATAGTTAAAAAATTCATTTATAATGAATAAGTTAGAGTATATAAGGCACTATTAGTTAAAAGATGAAAGAAAAAAAACGCCAACCATCATTATTGAATTTAATTAACTTCATAAATAGTATTAGCTAATTAGTTGAATATATACAATTAGGAAGAACAAAGTGGCTGATGCCACGCTTTTTAGTGCAGGAAGCCACTTTCTTAAAGCATTGGCCGACTTACATATTATAATCAGTGCTTGCTCTCAAAAAAAGTTTTGAATTTCCTATATGTTTAAAAAGAGGATTATCCTTTTTCTAAAGAATAATCCTCTTTTTAAACAAGCTACTTGTTTTCATTTTTAGAAGGTGTGTTATGATTTTGATTTAAATTATCTTTGTTATCTTTATTATCTTTATTATCTTCTGCCTTATCTTGAGCAGGAGGTTTAAGTAAGTCATCTTTTTTAGTGGTTTCATCTGATTCTTCTGAATTATTATTTTCATCTTCTTCAACGAATTGGCTTTCAGAATAATTATCTTCAGCAAATGATGGAAGAAGATATGGATAATCCTTTGTTACTCTATTTGGATGAGACTTTTTAACATATACAGATGTAATTTTTAAAAATGAAGGTGTATAGCTGTTTGCAAGTCTATTATTTGACGAATTTAATGTTACGGAAACATGAGCATCACAATAGGTTGATGGTTCTGTTCCGTCTATGAAATATTCATCATAAACCCTGCCTCTAGAGTCTTCATAACATAAATCACTAGCAAGCTTTCCAGAATCCATACATACTGTAGCACTTGTTATTCCAGAAGGCATTTCAATTTCTTTGTAATCTAGATCTTTATGAGCTTTTGCCATGATTTTTCCCCATAATGCAGCTGCTTTATCGGAATTTCCGTGAGGCATAGACTTAGGAGTATCATAACCAAGCCATATAGAGCCAGAAAGATAAGGGGTTAATCCAGTAAACCAAAAATCTTTATTATCACTTGTTGTACCAGTCTTACCAGCAACAGGAATTGAACCCCATTGAGCTGAAGGACCAGTATATGAACGTGACCCTTTCAATAAGTCATACATCAACCAAGCTGTTTGCTTTGAAAAGATTTCTTTAGTTTTTATATTTGCTTCACTATCTAATAAAACATTTCCAGAAGCGTCGACTACTTTACAATATAATTTCGGTTCGGTATAAATACCTTCATTACCAAAAACTCCGAAAGCAGATGATGTAATAAATGTATTACCGCCATCACCATTTCCATCGAATTGTCCTAAGGCTAAGGTTGCAACTTGAGATTTTGATGAATTATTGTACACTAATCCAAACTTCTCTCCGTAAGAATGAGAAACTTTTGTTCCAATAGTATTTAAAACTTTTGCAGCAACAATATTTTTAGACTGCCTTAAACCATCTCTTAAAGTAACATTACCAGCAAATGTATGATCATCATTTTGAAGATTCCAAACAGTACCTCCATTCATACTTTTACTAGTAGAATCATCAAGAGGTGAATCATCAATTGTAGATGCTGCTGTAAGAATTTTCTCATTTATAGCAGGTCCATATACTGTTAATGGTTTTGTTGTTGAACCAATTGGCTTTAAAGTAGTATAAGCTCTATTAGTAGAGTTGGCAGCATGAGGACCACGGCCTCCTACCATGGCTAAAACTTTACCAGTTTTATAATCTACTATAGTAGCTGAAGCTTGAAATTCAGGAATTTTAGTTCCTTCAAAATAAGTTTCTGTTAAGCCTACATTACGTGCGGAATAATTATCTAAAAGATTTTGAGTGTAATCTTGAAGAGATCTATCCATATTAGTAGTTATTTTTAAGCCGCCATTAGCAAGTAACCTAGAAACTTCTTCATCAGTATATTTATATTTTGACTTTAAATCCTCTTTAACCTGTGAAACAGTAGGATTTATATACCACTCATATTCAAGAGTGTAGCTTTTCTTTGTGGATTTAAATTCAAGTTTACCAGAATTTAAATCTGTAATTGCTTGATCATATTCAGTTTTTGTTATCTTATTTAATTCATACATCTTACTAAGTACACTTTTTGTTCTTACTAAATATGGAGTTGGATCTTTCTTATTATTTTCATTGTATGCACTGTAATAAGTAGGAGCTTGAGCTATACCACTTATATAAGCACACTCAATTAAATTTAATTCATTTACAGATTTACCAAAGTAAAGATTGGCAGCTGCTTCAACACCATAAGCTGTACCTCCAAGTGGAATAGTATTTAAGTATTGATTTAAAATTTCATCCTTTGATAATTCCTTTTCAAGATTTAGAGCATACCATATTTCTTTTATTTTTCTTTGTATAGCAGAGTTTTCATCTGATAAAACCGTATTTTTTAACAATTGTTGTGTAAGGGTAGAACCACCATGGAAACTACGCTGTCCTTTAAAAAGTTTATTAATATCAGTTAATATAGAACCTCCTATTCTAATAGGATCTATACCTCTATGACTCTCAAATCTCTGATCTTCAATAGATACAAAGCCATCTTTTAGATACTTAGGTATCTGCTCGTAAGATACAATAGTTCGATCAACTTCAGAATGCAAGTTATCCATAAATACTCCGTCTTTATCATATATAGATGTAGGCTGACTTAAATTAAGAACAGCTTGTAAGTCTAGCGGGGGAGTACTTTTTATAACGGCAAAAATATATCCAGCACCAACAACTATTGCAGTAAATATTAAAAAAATCATAGTAAAAATAAATCTTTTAAAAAACTTTTTAAATCCACTTTGTTTTTTCTTCTTCTTTTTATGTGAACTGCTTTTATGCCCAGTACTTTGAGGGGCTGGCTTTCTGGCTTGCGATCTTCTGATGTTATTTCTATTCTTTACATTTTTATCTATAGCCATTTGTTCCTCCTGATTTTTTAAATTGCATAGTGATATATATTATAAAATTATTCACTATAGCATAATTATAATATGATTAAATCAATAACTCAATAAAGGTGTTTAATGAAATATTATGTAAATCCTAAAAAGAAGCGGATAAAACCAAGATTTTTTATAATTATTTTAATTTTAATTATATTTAATATAGTTTTGTATATATTTGATAAGAGAGTGCTGCCTTATGTGCTGCAGAAGTCTGAGACTATAGTAAAAGCTAAAGCAGTTGATACAATTAGTGAAGTAAGTATGAATGTATTTAGTAGTGAATTTAAATATGATGATGTTATTAAAATAGATAAGGATTTAGAAGGTAATATTAATTTAATAAGGGCAGATACAATAAAGCTTAATAAATTATCGTCAGAAATAGCTCTTCAATGTAATGATGAGCTTAGAAAAATGGGCAATATAGGCATAGATGTACCAATGGGATGGATAACAGAAAGAAGTGTATTTTATGATTTAGGACCTGAAATAAATATCAAAATACAGCCTATAGGTAATATAAATATTGATTATGATTCAAAATTTGAAAGTGCAGGAATAAATCAAACAAGACATAAGATTTATTTAAATGTTAGAGCTATGGTTAGAGTTATAGTACCATTACATAGTCAGGATGTTGAAGTAACTTGTGACATACCTGTAGCAGAAACTATAGTCGTTGGTAAGATTCCAGAAACAGCTCTTGACTTTAGTGGAATAAAGAATGGTAATTAGTCTGGTTTTCTCATATGCAGGCTTTCCAATACGTTAAAAAATAATTGTAGACCGCAAAAGAAACGAAAAGCAAAATTTCCTTTAGTATTTAAGGAGGTAGAAGCAATATTTTTAAGCGACTGGTTGTGATTTGGAGCATAAAAATATTACTTCTATCCTCCAACTTTGATTCTAGAATCTTTTGACAGGCTGTAACAAAGTGGCTTCCTGCACTAAAAAGCATGGCGTCAGCCACTTTGTACCTAGAACATATTTGTGGTAAATTCTTTTGATACATTCCCTTTGGTATATATATTAACTATTATTGGTATTATTTTTCTTCCCAGTTAAATACATAAGGTACATTTCTATAGTAATTTTCATAATCAAGACCATAACCTACAACAAAAACGTCATCGATTTCAAAACATTTGTAATCAGGTGTTACATTAGCGGCTCTTCTAGATGGTTTATCTAAAAGAACACAACTCTTAACAGATGCAGCTCCTAGTTTTTTTACATGTTCTATTATAAATTCCATAGTATAACCTGTATCTACGATATCATCAACTATTAATACATCGTATCCTTCTATATTATCAGGAATATCACTAACTATTTTAACTTGTCCTGAGCTCGTTTCACTATTACCATAACTTGATGTTGTCATAAAGCCTATTTTAACTTTAGTGTCAAGAGCTCTTACTAGGTCAGCAGTAAATACAAAACTTCCTCTTAATAATGAAAGAACATAAAGTTTTTTGCCTTCATAGTCTTTTGTTATTTCAGTTCCAAGCTCCGCAATTCTAGTGTCGATAGTTTCTTTTGATAAAAGAATATTACGCTTTTTATTTTCCATTGTTATCCTCTCTTTCAATTAGGTAAAAATTTGTTGTTGCCTTACTAACAATATTACATTTTATTGTCACTTCTTGCAACTTTAAATTGTAATGTAAATCAGGAGAATGTTTACAATATTAAATAGATAGTATAAAATTAGGTGAAAGTCATAAACCTAAGATATCGACGAGGTGATAAAAATGATTAATGGAAACATTGAAGGTGTTAGAAAAAGCTGTCTTAATGAATTGGAATCAATTTATAAGATAAAAACATTAAAAGATGAAGCAGTAAATGAAGAAATTATAAATATAATGGTTAACGTATCAACCATACTAGAAAGAGAAGTAAGCGTTGCTATTGACAGAAAAGGAAAAGTTTATAGTGTAGCTGTTGGTGATTCAACTTCTGTAGAACTTCCTCTATTAGATATAAAAGAGGGAAGACTTTCAGGAGTTAGAGTAATACATACACATCCAAATGGATTATGTAACCTTTCCGCTCTAGATATGTCTGCATTATTAAAGTTAAAACTTGATGCAATAGTTGCAATTGGAATATATGAAGGGAAAATTATAGATTATTCTCTTGGAACTCTTAATATTTTCAATAATACTTTAATTTGTGAAGAAAAGAAAAATATATCTAAGGAACAGCTTCTTGCTGTAGATGTATTAGATAGAGCAAGATTTGTAGAAAGTCTTTTAAGAGAAAGTGAAATAGTTGAAGATGATACAGAAAAGGCAATTATAGTAGGTTCAGATACAAGAGAAAGTTTAGATGAACTTGCAGAGCTGGCTGATGCTTGTAACATTCCTGTTTTAGAAAAAGTTTTTCAAAGCAGAAGTAAGATAGATCCAGCCTTTTATATAGGAAGAGGAAAGGTTTTAGAAATAGCTGCTTTAAGACAGACTTCTAGAGCTAACGTAATAATTTTTGATGATGAATTATCAGGTTCACAAGTTAGAAACTTAGAAAATGCTTTAGGAGCTAAAGTAATAGATAGAACTACTTTAATTCTTGAAATCTTTGCAAGAAGGGCTAAAAGTAAAGAAGCTAAGATTCAAGTAGAGCTTGCTCAGCTTAAATATAGAAAGAGCAGGCTTATGGGACTTGGTACAGTACTTTCAAGAACAGGTGGAGGTATAGGTACAAGAGGACCAGGAGAAAAGAAACTTGAAACAGATAGAAGACATATTAATGAAACAATTTATGACTTAAATAATGAACTTAAGAAGATTAAAAAGACAAGAGAAGTTCAAAGAGAAAAGAGAAATAAAGAAAGTATACCTAAGGTTTCATTAGTTGGATATACAAATGCAGGTAAGTCTACTTTAAGAAATGCATTATGTGATAAAGCAGCAGCCATGGAAGGAAAGTCTAAAGAGAAAGTATTTGAGGCAGACATGCTATTTGCTACTCTAGATATAACAACAAGAGCTGTAACTCTAAAGAATAAGGGACTTATTACATTAACTGATACAGTTGGGTTTGTAAGAAAGCTTCCTCATGATTTAGTAGAAGCATTTAAATCTACATTAGAAGAAGTTATTTATTCAGATCTTTTATGTCATGTAGTTGATTCATCATCAGAAGATGTTTTAGAACAAATAAAGGCAGTTGAAGAAGTTTTAGCTGAACTTGGAGCAAGAGATAAGGAAACTATTCTTGTTTTAAATAAAATAGATATGACTGATGAAGAAAAGCTTAATTCTATAAAAGAAGCAGTAGATTATAGTGATATAATTGAAATATCAGCTAAGAAAGAAATTAATTTAGAAAATCTTTTAGAGCTTATAGAGGAAAAACTTCCATATAATCTTATAAAGAGTGAATACTTAATACCTTATGATAAGGGAGATGTAGTTTCTTTCTTACATAGAAATGGAAGAATATTTGAGGAAGAATATAGAGATAATGGAACTTTTATGATTGTTGAAGTTGATGAAGAAACCTTTAATAAAAGTAAAGAGTATTCCATAAATGTATTATAAAGATTAAAAAGGGCTGAAGTAGAAATGTTTCAGTCCTTTTGCTTTATAGAATATTATATTTAATTCTAAAAATATATTAAGTTTGTATAATTATTATTTACAGAGTAAATTGTAAATAGTAAAATAAAGTGGAAAAATAATGAAAAAGGAAGAAAAATAAATGAGTAAAGCAAGCAAGATATATCCAGAAATTAATAGGTGCAATAAGTTTGCAAACGAACTAAATGATATCAGTGTAACTTTAAATAGACTTACATCTAGTACTGAGAGTTTATTTTCAGGGATGACAAAGGAAGCTATTTTAGATTCCTTAAATATTTTAAAAAATAATTGTATGCAGGCTAATGAATCTGTTGCTTCTATGAAAAAGAGTTTAAATAATCTTATAAATTCTATTGAGAATCACGAAAGAAGAGAAAAAGTAAGGAAGGAAAAAGGTAATGGAAAATAAAGAGGTAAAAGATATTTTGCCATTAGGAACAATAGTACTTCTTAAGAATGGTAAAAGAAAAATAATGATAACTGGAAGATATCAAATTAAAGCGGATACGGATGAACTTTTTGATTATTTAGGGTGCTTATACCCAGAGGGAATAATTAATGCAGATATGAATTTCTTATTTAATAATGAAGATATAAATGAAATTGTACATAAAGGTTATAGTGATGATGAAGATGAAAATTTTAAAAGCGAGCTGGAGGTTTTGTTAAGCAAAAGAAATAAATAAAGAAACTTGGGAGATAAAATGGGAGAAATAAAGTTAAATAGTGATGAACTAGAGAAAGATATAAAAATATTAGATTCCTTAAATGATAGGGTGTGTAATATATTAAGGGATTCGGAAAATATTGGTTTAAAGCTGAATACAATTAAAGAAGTAAGTGTATCTTCACAAAGAAATGCACTTTCTAATATGCAGGATAGTTTATATAATTTATCACGAAAATTTGAAGATATGCGTGATGATATATATAATGCAGTACGTTCTTATGATAGTAGTGAAAATAATGTTAATAAAATTATTGAAAAAGGTTTAGGATATGATAATGAGTATAAAACACTACTAGTTAATGCAGGGGATAATAAAAGCATAATAAAAAGTATAGATGATTATAAAGAAAGTAGTTTAGGAAATGTAGCTGTAAGTAAAGGTGCAAAATCTTTGTATAATATTGATTCTGTTGATATGGACAATGTTATATCAAATGTTGGACAAGTTACTCTGGCAGATACAACTAATGTTAATAATGTTTTAAAAGAAACAAGTTTAAATTCAGTTAATATATTTACAAGAGATTTAAAAAATGCAGTTAGACAGACGCCGACTTTTACAGGTAAATGTGTTACAGCTAATTTACGAGAAATAAAACCTTTATATAATGAAAAAGAAAGTCCTAAAATAAAAGATGATTCATTTATAACAACTAAAATAGAAGATATAAAATCCTTATGTAGTGATGTGAAGAATTGGATAAAGGATGTATTTAATAAGCTAGTTTCTAAGATAGAAGGATTTATAAAATTATTTAAAGAAAAGTTTAAAGACTTTACTCATAAGCTTTCTGATTTATGTGAAAAGTATTTAGGTAAAAAAATAACTGCTTACATAAAATCTACAATAAAGAATATATGGAATATGTTTAAAAGTGTTGTGGATATTTATGTTAGTATAGAATTAGCTTTAGCAGCCCAAGTGAAAAACTTATTTTTAGGAGTTGCTAAAGGGTGTGTAAAGTTCTTTGGTGGTTCAGAAGAAACTATAGCTGAAATAGAATCTTTGAGACAACAATCAGATGAATTCTTAGAAAAATATGTACCTGATAAAGATGTATTTAAGGTTTCTAAAACAGTAATTGATTTTGGAAGCTATTTAATACCTTATTTTGGGGCAGGTAGAGCAGTGTTTGAAACATTTACAGGAGTTAATGCAGTAACCGGCGAAGAGATGGGGGCCTTTGAAAGAATATTATCTATATTATCAGTTGTAGGAGTAGGAGTATTATATAAAGCTGGAAGTAAACTTTTATCAAAAACAGGAGGAGTATTGTCTAAAATCTCAGGAAAGGCTTTACGACTATTAGATAAGGGTGGAAATAAACTTTTAAGTAAATTAGAAAAAATATTCCCTAAACTAGAAGGAAAAGCATTTAATATTGAAAAATTTATAACTGAAAATTATACTAAAATAGCAGAGAAAATTTCTAAAGGTTTAGGAAACTTTAAATCAAAGGTTTTAAATATATTTGAAGATGCAACTAATGGTTTAAAATCAATGAAGAATAAGACTATAGAATTTTTCAAAAATGCAGGAAGAAAAATTGAAGAAACAGCTTATAAGTTAATGCATACAGGTGCAGACTTTATAAGAAAAGTAGCTTGTGGTATAGATGATTTTATTGCAAAGGCAAAGGCTTTAGTACCACAGCATGTTGTATACCCTGATGGAACAATTGGAATTGAAAAAGGTTTATATAAAAATAATGGAGCTTGCGAAAAAGCAGCTGAAGATTTTATAAGTTATGCTAAGGATAATTTAAAGGAAGTTAAAAAGGTTATTATAAAACCTAAGTATTTAGAAAAAGTAGATGATTTACTAACTCATATTACAGAAAATCCTAATGTAAATAAAAATTGTACTTTTGAAGAATTGTGTGAAATATATAATGCAAAAGGGGCAAATCCTAAGTATACGAAAAAGGAAATAGCAGCGGCTTATTATAAGTATACAGGTAAGTTAGACAAAATTGATCTTATAGATTATCAAAAAATACTAAAAGATGATGGAAGACCTGTAACTCAAGCAGGAGTTAAAAAGGGAGAAGCTAAGAATCATGCACATCATATATGTTATAAGAGAGGACAAGATGGTGTAGTAAATGAAATAGCAATGCAAGGTCAAGAAATATTAAGGAAATATGATATTGATCCTATTCTTGATCCTCATAATTTAGTTCCAGCTCCTAATAAAGGACATAGTGAGGCTAATATCCGGGAAGTTGTTGAGGGGCTTAGAAAAGCTGAAAGAAATGGATTAAAGTATGTAGATAGAAAGGGTCTGAAAGATGAAGAAAGAATTCAGTATATAAAACAATTTTTATATAAAGAGTTAGAACGGCTAGGTGAAATTGCTAAAGGACGATAAAATAAATAATATATATTTAAAGGATAAGGTGAAGATAATGTTAGAAATAGATGTTGATGATATTTTTATAGATGCAGTAATAGCAATAGAGGATAATAAATTTGAAGAATTGAAGAAATGTATAGATAAATGCCATGAAGTACTATATTATGCAGATTACATAAGTGGAACATTGTTACATGCAGCAGCAGAAAGAGGAACACCAGAAATGATTGAGTATCTAGTTGAAAAGGGCAGTGATATAGATAGAATAGAACGTAGCTGGAGTCCTTTGTGCTCAGCAAT
>CAKVFO010000108.1 GCA_934746785.1 uncultured Clostridium sp.
TTCTTGGAGTAGCTATTCTTTCGATAGCTGGGTCAGAAGCTAGGTTCATGAATAGAACTGATCTGTCGATAGCTCCAGTTCTTTCGAATTCTTCTTTGAAGAATTCAGCTTCTTCGAATGTTATACCGATAGCAGCAAATACTATGGCAAACTTAGAATCTGAGTTTAAAACTCTTGCTTGTCTTGCGATTTGAGCAGCAAGTTCCTTGTGTGGAAGACCTGATGCTGAAAAAACAGGAAGCTTTTGTCCTCTAACTAGAGTGTTAAGACCATCTATAGCAGAAACCCCAGTTTGAATAAATTCTGATGGGAAATCTCTAGCCATAGGGTTTATAGCTTCACCATTGATATCTAATCTCTTTTCTGGAATGATAGCTGGACCATTATCCTTTGGTCTACCCATACCATCAAACATTCTTCCAAGCATATCTTCTGATACACCAATTTCAAGTGGTCTACCTAAGAATTTAGCTTTTGTTCCTTTTAGGTTGATTCCTGAAGATCCTTCGAAAATCTGAACCATTGCTTTAGTTCCGTTTACTTCTAGAACCTTACCTCTTCTTTTTTCACCAGTTTGAAGTTCTATTTCAACTAATTCGTCGTACTTAACACCTTCAACACCTTCAACAACCATCAAAGGGCCAACAACTTCAGTAACTGTTCTATATTCCTTAAGCATTTGCTACCCCTCCCTTGCTGATTAATTCATCCATTGCTTTTGTTACATCAGCAGCAATTTCATCTATCTTAGCTATATCATCTTCATGGATATACTTACTTCTAGCAATTCTATCCTTTAATTCTTCGTCTTTTAAGATGTCATTTAAGTATACACCAGCTTCAAGAGCTCTTTGAGCTTCATGTCTGTATCCTAAAATTAAGCTTAACATCTTGTATTGTTTCTTTAATGAAGTATAAGTATCTACTTCGTGGAAACCATTTTGTTGTAAGTAGTCTTCTCTTATTGACTTAGCAACATCTAAAGTTAATCTATCTGCTTCTGATAATGAGTCGATACCAACTAGTCTTACAATTTCTTGAAGTCTAGCTTCATCTTGAAGTATAGTCATAGCTTCAAGTCTTAAAGCACCCCAGTTTTCAGCTACGTTTTGGTTCATCCAGTTATCAATTGTATCTTCATATAATGAGTATGAAGTTAACCAGTTGATAGTTGGAAAGTGTCTTTGGTATGCAAGTTGTGCATCTAGACCCCAGAATACTTTAACTATTCTTAATGTTGCTTGTGATACTGGTTCTGAAATATCTCCTCCTGGAGGTGATACGGCACCGATTGCTGTGATAGAACCTTCTCTACCATCTTTACCTAAACATTTAATCTTACCAGCTCTTTCATAGTAATCAGCAAGTCTTGATCCAAGATATGCTGGGTAACCTTCGTCTCCAGGCATTTCTTCAAGTCTTCCTGACATTTCTCTTAGAGCCTCAGCCCATCTTGATGTAGAGTCAGCCATGATTGATACGCTGTATCCCATATCTCTGAAGTATTCAGCTATTGTGATACCTGTATAAATCGAAGCTTCTCTGGCAGCAACTGGCATGTTTGAAGTATTAGCTATAAGAACTGTTCTCTTCATTAGAGATTGACCAGTCTTAGGGTCGATTAGTTCTGGGAATTCATTAAGAACGTCTGTCATTTCGTTTCCACGTTCTCCACATCCAACATAAACAACTATTTCAGCATCTCCCCATTTAGCGATTTGATGCTGAGTAACTGTTTTACCAGCTCCGAATGGTCCAGGGATGGCCGCAGCTCCACCCTTAGCAACTGGGAAGAAAGTATCGATAACTCTTTGTCCAGTCAACATTGGTTCAACTGGATTTATCTTAGATGCATATGGTCTACCTTTTCTTACTGGCCATTTTTGCATTAATTTAACTTCTACATCACCATTTTCAGTTTCAACTACAGCAACTGTTTCAGTAACTGTGAAGCTTCCACCTTTAATGTCTTTAATTTTTCCAGTAATCATTTGTCCGTTAGTTTTTACTGGCACCATTATTTTTTGAGTAACAACTGCAGTTTCTTCAACTGTACCTATTACATCACCTGATGAAACTTCATCTCCAACTTTAGCTGTTGGTACGAAATCCCACTTCTTTTCTCTATTTAATGATGGTACTGACACACCCTTTGTTAAGAATGCAGATTGTGCTGCTTCCATAAATGCATCTAGTGGTCTTTGGATACCATCAAACATTGATTCTATAAGACCAGGTCCAAGTTCAACTGATAGTGGTTCTCCAGTAGTTACAACTGGGTCCCCAGGACCTATTCCTGATGTTTCTTCATATACCTGGATTGATGCCTTATCGCCTCTCATTTCGATGATTTCTCCGATAAGACCTTTTTCTCCAACTTTACACACGTCATATATATTAGCTTCATCCATACCTTCAGCAACAACTAAAGGTCCTGAAACTTTAATTATCTTTCCGGTCTTCACCTGCAAAACCTACCTTTCTCTATAAGATATTAACGCCCACGGCTTTTTCTACGTTATCGCTAATTCTTTGCATACCTATATTTAATGTTCCTTGATTGCTTGGAATTAATATTACTGCTGGAAGTACTGATTTATTATATCTTTCGATTGTTTCAGGAATATCCTTTGCAACATGTTCTGTTACGAATATTACTGCATAATCAGTTCTTGCTAACGTATCTATTGTTTTTTTAGCTTCACTTGGTTCAACTACTGGGAATACATCAATTCCTAATGCTTTGAAAGCTAGAACTGAATCCTTGTCACCAACTACACCTATTTTCTTAAACATATATATCACGCAGCCTTTCTCTTATTACTTCTCCAGCAATATTATTTAGCTTGCCAACCATTATTATTCTAATTACTTTTATTTCTGTTTCTTTAGCATAAATGTAAGCTAATAAAGGCTCTCCACCAAATGGAATCATTTTTGCTGACTTCATTAAATCCATTATGTAGTTATCTACCAATTTTTCTAATAGTCCTGCTGATCCTGTTTGTGCAAAATCTTCTACACCTAGCTTTAATACTTCTTCATAGTCAGTATGTGCTAGCTTACCTGCTATATTTTCTACTGAATCACTTAATAAAGCTACTAAGACATCTTTATCAATTGAGCCGCCTTCTATAACTAAAGATAATAAGAAATCTCTATCCTTATTTTGTTTCTTAACTCTTAAAAGAGTTTTTAGATTTGTTAAATCTATTAATGCTGAAACATATTTAGATGTAAAAGTATCATCTAATTCTTTAGCTAGTTCTCTCATGTTTTCAAACATATAATTATCTAAGATAACATCAATTCTTTGAGGATCTTTCTTAGCGTTGAAGTCTTCAATTGTTTCTTCTATAGCCTTTCTCATTGTAGAAGGGAAAGATGAAAAGTTTCCTGTTTCTATATCAACTTTCATCTTTGATGCATCCATCATTCCAACTTCCATAAACATGTGAGAAAAGTCTTTTTCTAAGAACATTCCCTTTAATATTACCTTAATATTATGATAATCATATTTGATACTCATTATATCAACAAGAGACTTAACTGGTGACATGCTATATACTTCATGATAAACTCTCTTAAGTTCTTCACTTAACATATATTCATAATGTTCAACTCTTTTAACATTTGTCATTACATTTGAGTACTCAGTTTCTTGAAGTACTTTTAATGCTTCTTCAGCAGAATTTGAATCTATCATTCTGTCGATTTTGGCTTTATCAAGGAGTCTGGTTTCTAATACTCTAAGTCTTGGAATAACTTGAGTAAACTTCATTTTATCCATTTTTTAACCTCCTTAATTAAATAATTCTCTTGCTACTTCGAACTCCAATTCTTCCTTTAGTGAGTTAACTAAAGCTTCAAAAGTATTATTAATTTCTATGCCGTCTTTTTCTAAGATAAATCCACCTTTAAAGTTGCCTGCTTCAGATACTATAGAGATTTCTCCCTTTTTACCTTTTGAAGCAAGTTCCTTATTTATTTCAGCTACAACAGCTTCTGTAATAAACTTTTTACCTTCTTCATTTAAGATTAGCTTTTCATCTCCAGCTACCCCTGATGAAAGAATAGTTTCCTTAACGAAAGCTATGTATTTATCTTGATCTAATTTACAAAGTTCTTCTACGCTCTTTTCGAAAACCTCTTGTATAATAACTTGCTTTGCTTTAAGTTTTTCGTTTCTAGCTTTAAGTTCTGCTCCTGAGATAACTCTTTCTTTAGAAGTTTGAGCTTCTCTCTTAGCTTTTTCTAACATTTGAGCTTCTAATGAGTTAGCTTCGTTAGTCTTCTTAGTGATTATTGAAGCTTTTTCATTTTCAGCATCAGCTAAAATTTTTGCCTTTCTTTCTTCTGCATCCTTAAGGATTTTAGAAGTCAGATTATTTATATTTGACATAGCTTCACTTCCCCTATCCTAGAATAGATTAACTACTAATATTAATGATACAACGAATCCTAATAATGCGTAAGTTTCAACCATGGCAGTTAATACGATACCCTTAGTGTTGTGTTCTGGCTTCTTAGCTAATATTTGAACTGAAGCAGCAGCACATCTACCTTGAGCGATACCTGAGAATAAACCTGCTATAGCTATTGGAAGTGCAGCAAATAATAAGTACATACCTTGTGCTAAAGTTGTATCAGGAGATAACTTAGTTAACATCATAAGACCAACAACGAATCCGTATAAACCTTGTGTACCTGGTAATAATTCAAGAATTAATGCTTTACCGAATTTTTCTGGTTGTTCAGTTAATAATCCTGAAACAGCTTCTCCTGCTAAACCAACACCCTTTGCTGAACCAATACCTGATAAACCAACTGCTAATGCAATACCTAATGCTCCTAGTATAAATCCTCCATAGTTTTCTAATAAAAATTGTACCCAATTCATTTCCATTGTAAAAATCCTCCTTAATCTCTTTTAACGTTAATAAATTTATTTTGTGTCTTGAAAGGTTCGAAAGCTCTTCCGCCACCTTCATAGAATTTTCCGAAATATTCAACATATTGTAATCTACATGTATGAACATAAGCACCTAGTAAACCTAATGCTAAGTTGAATATATGTCCAAATAATAAAATTACAGGTATAAATAAAATACTTGCTATTCCTGGTGGTAACATACCACATATCATGTTAAATGCACCTGCAAGTGATCCACCTGATAATCCAAGTGCCATAAGTCTTGTATAAGATACTAAATCACCTACGTAACTTGTTATACCGTATAATGAATAAGCACCTTGACCAAGTCTTGCTCCTGTTGACTTCTCAGCTCTACCACCTGTTAATACAATTACAACCATACCAAATATCATAAAGCCTATTGCTATCTTTTTAGCTATATCAGGAAGTCCTAAAGCACCTCCACCTAATACAAGTGCTAATGATATAAGTGTTATAACCCATGCACCAACATCATAAAATGCATCTTTAGCTTTTCCAGCCTTAATAAGAACTGCAGCCTTTATACCTAATCCAAAGAATATTTGAATCACACCAAATACTACTGAAAGTATTAATATGGACATGATATCTGTAGTTGTATCGAATATCTTTGGTAAGTTTATTCCAAAGAAGTAAGTTAAAAAGTCTCCAAAGAATGAACCATATATAGCTCCAAAAGCTATTGTTGGATAGCTTAAGTAGTGGAAGAACTTAACAAAATTCTTAGTTGATTCATCAAACTTAAACTTCTTTAATGCTACTAAAGTTGCAACTAACATTAATAATCCATATCCAATATCTGCAACCATCATTCCAAAGAATAATAAATAGAATGGTGTTACAAATGGTGTAGGATCTATATCATCATATCTTGGCACAGCAAACATTTGAGTGATGTCTTCGAAAGCTGAGTTAACACCCTTATTCTTAAGCTTAGTTGGAACCATGTCCATTTCATCTTCCTTAACATCTTCATATTCAACATGATAATCGCTGCCAAGTATATCAGTTAAAATTCCATTTAACTTTTCAGTTTCCTCTGCTGGAACCCAGCCTTGGATAACCATAACATTTTCTGTCTTTAAGAAATTGTTTATTGCACCTTTTCTTAAAGATAAGTTACCGTAGTACTCATTTACTAGTTCAAGAGTTTTATAATCTTCCTCGAAACCAGCTAATTCTTCAGCTACAAAGAATTTTTTAGATTGAAGCTTTTCAATCTCATCCCTATTGTCATGAACAATTTTTAATGGGATATCAGTTAAATCTGTTTTGAATTGACTAAATCCAAAGCCTCTTAATCTTTCTGCCACATCCTCTTGCATGTCGCTATCACAAATAACTAAGAAATTAACATCTTGGTTATTAGATGATATCTGCTCAAAATAGCAGTCTGCAAATTCTGTGCTTAAAGCTTCCTCATATTGTTTAGGAACAGTTCCTAAGAAATGAGGTAATTTAATAGAGTCTAACTCTTCGAAAGAAACATCTAAAGATTCCCAAGCTTTCATTGTATCAATGTTACCTTCAAGCTTTGTTATCTTATTTTCAATTGCAGAGATTTCTTCTTCTTTACCTTTAACTTTTTCACAAATTGCTTCCCAGTCAACTGAGTTTACCTTTGCTTCAAGTTCTTTTAAAGAAAGTTCTCTCTTTCCTTCTTGCATTGCTTTTAAGCCAGATTTTTGAGGAACGTAGTTAGATAAAAATTCAAGGGCAAATTTAGCCATAGATAATTTGTCTTCGCACCCAGCATAATCTGAATCTGACTTATCTTTTGATAAATCTTGAAGAATTTCATTATTTTCAAGAAGATTTTCATCTTGTAAATTAATGAATTCTACTTCTGAAAAACCTTGTAATTTTTCAAGAAGTTTAGCTTTTTGAGATTCAAACCCTAGCAAGGTGAACTTTTTCATCTTAACTATTGCCATTCAATTTCACTATCCTCTCAACCACTAATTTAACAGCATTATCTTTCTTGTCTCCAGAAAGGTTTAAAATACTTTCTGAATCAGCCTTACCTTTAGCTAATATTGGCTCAGCCGCCTTATTACCTTCAGCAAGGGCAGTGTCTAAAATGTCTTTACATTTCTTTTTCGCTTCGCTTACAGACTCTTCATACTTTTTAACTGCTTCTGTTGTAGCTGATTGAACTATTTCTCTCGCTTCAACAGTTGCATTTTTAATAATCTCATCTGCTTTTGCTTCTGCATCCTTGATTTGTTTTATTGCATCTAATGCCAAAATATCACCACCTTTATGCCATCATCTTTTTTTATATAAATAAAACGAGAATAAAATATGTAATAATGCTTTATGTAGTATTGATTACTTTTTATTCTATTTTATTATACACTATTCATATACTTTTTCAACTGTTTTATTGTTAATATTTATATTTTTTCAGTCGAAATTTGTAACACGAACTTTTTTCCTTATAGATTATCTTATAATTCATCTAAAAAAAATTCTTATTAAAATTAATAATTTACTAATACCTTATCACCTGAATTCCCTATTAAATAATATGTATCCTTAGCAACAATATTTCCGCTTCTAATATACTCTTCCATATCTATTGCAAACTTTTCAATACTATACTCTCTAAATGAATATTGTTTTACATACTTTTCTTTTATTTCTTCTTCCTGTTTTTTAGTTATGGAATCCCTTAAAAATTCTGGCATTCCACGTTTTTTATTAAAAGTTAAATAATCATATCTCAAAATATCTTTAAGATATATATCCTCATCTCTTAATATTTCCTTATTAAAATCCAAAAATACTTTATAATATTCAGAATTTCCTATCTTCTTACTGAAATATCCTCTTTTGTCGAAATACATCCCCAAATCATAGAAGAATTTGTATGGTTCCTGGTATTTTTTATAAAAATATTTTAATATATTATCAAATTTTTGACTATTATAATATTTATCGACTACAGTCTCCACTTTCTTTAATATTAATATTTCTTCATAAGAAATTTTGTTCGTACTTAATATTTCATAAGGGGGATAAGGAGAGAACTTCATATCATATTTAGCACTTTCTTCTCTCATAGCAGATCCCTTTAAAAGCTTTAAAAACCCTAATTGAATTTCTTCTGGATGTATACTGTGAACATCATTAAAAGAACGTACAAAAGATTCATAATCTTCTCCTGGCAATCCTGCAATTAAATCTAAGTGTTGTTTTATATTTTTTATAGATAGTAGTTCCTCTACCTTTTCTTTTATATCACTGAAGTTTACAAATCTATTAATGTTTCTTAAAACATCATCATTAGTTGTCTGTACCCCAACTTCAAATTGGAATCTATCTAAAGGAGCATTTCTTAAAAGTTCTATTTCCTGCTGCTTTAATATATCTGCTGATATTTCAAAATGGAAATGTGTATCTGTATCTGCATTAATTAAATACTCCCATATAGCCATAGAATGTTTTGTATTACAGTTAAATGTTCTATCAACAAACTTAACCAATTTAACCTTCTTATCAATAAAGAACTGTAATTCCTTTAAAACTTTTTCTATAGATCTAAATCTCACCCCATGTGTTGTTGATGACAAGCAATATTTACAGTTGAAAGGACATCCCCTGCTGCTTTCATAATATACAATCTTATTGCTTAAATCTTCGTCTTCTTCATATGGAAAAACAACATCATCTAATGACATAGCTGGTCTTGAACCATTATATAAAACATTATTATCTTTTTTATAGTAAAGACCTCTTATACTTTCTATTTCTCTATAACCAAGTTTATATTCTATAAATTCTCTATAAGTAACTTCACCTTCACCCTCTATAACATAGTCACTTTCATTTTCTTTTAAAAATACCATGCTGTCATAAGAAACTTCAGGGCCTCCATATATAATTTCTATAGAAGGATTTACTATTTTAATTAATTTTGATAATCTTTCTACCATTTCTATATTCCATATGTAAGTTGAAATAGCAACTACATCTGGTTTTTCTTCTATAATTTCTTCTAATATATGTTCTTCTCTTTCATTAATAGAAAACTCTCTTATAGCACATTCATAATTCATATCTTTTGTATAAGCTCTTAAATATCTCACTGCAAGATTACTATGAATGTATTTGGAGTTTATAGCTGTTAATAATACTTTCATTCTTTGTTTCCTCTCTTTGTTCCTTTTTCTTTTTAACTGCTTTTATGAAGAATATGTCTTCCCAAACTTTAGTTTCTTCTATATTTAAATATTTTTCAAGTATTTTCTTTATATCTTCAAACTTACATGTCGATATAGGATTATAATTTTTTAAATTAAATTTTTTTATTTCCCCTCCTGGAAGGGCAATATTCATATTGTAATTTATAATTTTCCCTCTATCTTTATTTACATCCCAAATGTATATCTCACCATCATCTTTTAAGTAGTTTATAACTTCCTTTATAACCGTACTCCTTCTTAATCCTAGTATGTTATTTAGATTAAAAACAAAAGTACACGCATCATATTTTCTTTCTGTTAAAACCTTTCTTTCATCAGAAGTAACATAATCAACACATAACTCTTCTTCAATATCTTTAGAAATATTATAAATAACACCTGAATTTTCACTAGATAAGTCTAAAATATCCCCTTCAATTCTCACATCATTCATATTTATAAATATAGTTTTTCCCATAATACCACCCCTTATTATTTTACCACTTTTTTACTCATTTAATAGTTTAGGCCGTAAGAATATATATTTTATAACATATTCTCACAGCCCTTATTTATTTTTTGTTCTTATTCATTAACTTATATAAAATTATAATTAATAGCGATACTGATAATATAAATATAAAGAATATAATCACTATAGGAACCTTAAATCCTAGAACATCATTTTTCTTATGAATACTATAAATACATCCCACCTCATTATCTAGCATAAGAAACTCATTAGATGTACATATTATATCTTCAATATTACTGCTATTCTTTAACTTTAAAACTTCTTTATATACATTCTGAACTGATAATGTACATATTTTTTCTGTGTTACAATTCCAAAACATAATTGTATCCTTATCTAATACATTGCCATACTTATCAGCTGCTATTTCCTGTATCGCATTTAATGATTCACTTTGATAAATAGGTGCCGGAACATTTCTATCTTTAGAATTTTTAATGAGAGGCTTTATAATTTCTTCTCCTTTAAATCTTGGTGAATCAATTGGATCCCCACCACTAAAGTCAGGCCATCCATAACAAACGCCTTTTTCTATTATATATATATAATCCTTGTCTCTATTTACAGCTCGTAACCCTTCATTATTCATCCCTGAAAATATTGCTTCAACTTCTCCTTTGCTATTTAATGTAATTCCCTTTACTCCTCTTATTCCTGTTGAATAAAGAGAAAGTTTCTTATTTTTTAAATTTAAAGTATATATTGCTGCATTTCCTATAGTACCTGCTGTAACCTTTTCCCCTTCTTCACTTTTAACACCATACTTTTTAAAAGCACCTGTAAGTTTTGCTCCATAATTATTTCCATTTAAAGTTACCTCAATTGGAGATATATCTGCATAATCTCCTTCAGAAATTCCTGAATTTGTTCTTGCTCCAATAGCTATATATAAAGTATCTTTATCTACAACAAGCCTTCTTTTTAAGTTATTTCCTGATAACGGAACATTAGAACACAACGTTTCTTTTCCACTGTCTGATAAGGAAATTTTATATATTCCTTCTCCAGCTATATAAATAAGACTATTATCATAATAGGCTATATCTTCTATTTCTATTGACTTTTCTTTATATATTAATTTTTCTTTCCCTTCTCTATCTACACTCTTTATGTAATTCGAAAAAGCAATATAAATATTATCGTCATCATCTACTGTTAAAGCTTTAGCATCTTCACATCCCTTAATAACAATTGTACAATCTATATTACTTTTTAAGATATTCAAATCATATTTATTAGAAAGCTTATATAATGATAAAGCACCTATAAATATCACTATTAAAATTAGCATTATATTTATTTTTTTCATATCTTCCTCCTTACTACTTATTTACTTAATTTATATTTTTTAAAGTAATAATTTAGACCTCCTTGAAAATAAACTTAACAATGATATACTATACGTATTAAATTTCTAAGGAGGAAAATTATATGAAGGATGCAAGATTTACTCAACTAGCTAAAAACTTAATTAACTATTCATGTAATTTACAAGAAGGCGAAAAAGTTCTTATAGAAGGTTATGGAAACTGTAAATCCTTAATTAAGGAACTTGTAAAGGAAGCTTATAAAGTTAAAGCTATTCCTTTTGTAACTTTAAAAGATAACGAAATCAATAGAGAACTCTTTATGGGTACATCTAAAGAACAGCTTGTTCTTATGGCTAAGTATGAAGCTGAAAGAATGAATGACATGGACGCTTATATAGGAATAAGAGCTGGAG
>CAKVFO010000109.1 GCA_934746785.1 uncultured Clostridium sp.
ATAGGGCAATCGCATGGATTAACTCCAAAACTAGCTAAGATTCTATATTGCCACTTATTTAATGACTTTTTAAGATTGAATTTCCTATACGGCAAAAAAGTTGACACTTTGAATTAAATTCAAAGCATCAACCTTTCTATAGATACTATTTAAATTTTCTAAGCTTCTAATAAGAATGCATAGTATCCTCTCATAGTTTCATAAACATCAACCTTGCTTACGATTTCCCATGGAGAATGCATATTTAATACTGCTATCCCTGAATCTATAACATTCATATTGTATGCAGCAGTTATATAAGCGATAGTTCCACCGCCACCTTGATCAACCTTACCAAGTTCTGCTGTTTGGAATACTACATCATGCTTATCCATAATATTTCTAAGTTCAGCCATATATTCAGGGTTTGCATCATTACATCCTGATTTACCTCTAGCTCCAGTATACTTATTAAATACTATACCTTTACCAAAGTAAGCTGAATTCTTCTTTTCCATTACTGATGGATAATTTGGATCGAAAGCAGCACTTACGTCTGATGATAACATTTTAGAGTTCTTTAAACATCTTCTAAGTTTTATATCAGAATAATCTCCACATCTGTCCATAACTTCTGCTACTGTATTTTCAAAGAATTTAGAATGCATTCCTGTTGCTCCTACGCTTCCTATTTCTTCTTTATCTACTAAAAGACATACAGCTGTCTTATCTACTTTTTCTAAGTCTAGCATAGCCATAAGTGATGTATATGAACATACTCTATCATCATGTCCATAAGCCATTACCATACTTCTATCTAAACCATAGTCTCTAGCCTTACCTGCTGGTACTACTTCTATTTCTGCTGATAAGAAATCATCTTCTTCAAAATCATACTTATCTTTTAATATCTTTAATACATTAGCTTTTACAGCATCCTTTTCTTCACCTCTTAATGGCATACTTCCAACTAAGACATTAAGATCTTCACCTTCAACTACTGCAGCTCCCTTTTTACCAAGCTGTGTTTGAGATAAATGTATCAAAAGATCTGAAATTCCTACAACAGGATCATTATCATCTTCCCCTACTACTACCTTTATCTTAGTTCCATCTTTTTTAACTACTACACCATGTAAAGCTAAAGGTAATGTCACCCATTGATACTTCTTGATTCCACCATAATAGTGAGTATCAAGCAATGCCATTTCAGTATCTTCATATAAAGGATTTTGTTTTAAGTCTAATCTTGGAGAATCAATGTGTGCTCCTAATATTTTTAATCCTTCTTGCATTTCTTTTTCACCAATTAAGAATAATGCAATTGCTTTACCCATATTATTAGCATATACTTTATCTCCAGCTTTAAGAGCTTCTCCCTTAGCTATAATTTCATCTAGATTTCTATAACCAGCAGCTTCTGCTATTCTTATAGTTTCATCTACACATTCTCTTTCTGTCTTACAATCAGACATAAACTTCTTATAGCCCTCATTAAATTCAAAAATTTTTTTAATTCCTTCTTCATCATACTTTTGCCAAGCATTTTTTGTTTCTCTACTCATTGTTTATTTCCTCCCCTAGTTGCTTAGAGCTTCTTTCTCCATTCTTTGTTCAATTATGTCAACTGGTGATATGTTGGACATTAATTGATGTCTATAATTAACTGCAGCTGCCTCAATAATTACTGCAATATTACGACCTGGTCTAACAGGAACTGTAAGCTTTTTAATTGAAACTCCTAATATCTTTTCACATTCATTTCTTAAGCCTAACCTGTCATAATCATTGTCATCTTTCCAATGTTCAAAATGCATTATAAGATTAATCTTCTTCTTCTGTTCAATAGAACTTAATCCATAAAGAGAAGAAACATCTATAATCCCAATTCCTCTCACTTCAAGCATTCCCATAGTGACATTTGGAGAACTTCCTATTATTTCCCCATCTATCTCTTTCATATCAACTGCATCATCAGTAACAAGTCTATGACCTCTCTTAATTAACTCTAATGCAGTTTCACTTTTTCCTATTCCACTTTCCCCAGTAATAAGTATGCCTATACCATATACATCAACTAGAACTCCATGAAGCCTTGTTTCTGGTGCAAGTTTATCTGAAAGATACATTATAAGCTTATTCATAAGCTGTGTTGTAACAATCTTACTTCTTAAAAGCCACATATTTTTCTTTTTAGCTTCTTCTATAAATTCCTTATGCGGCTCTAAATCCCTCGAAATAATTACACAATTTATATCAAAAGTAAAATACTTCTTAATTCTTTTTTTTCTCACTTCTGGCTGCATATCACCTAAAAAACTCCACTCAGCCTTACCTATTACTTGGATTCTTTCTGGAGCAAAATAGTTGTAAAATCCCGCCAGCTGCAAACCTGGTCTATTTATATCATTAACCTTAATTTCTTGATTAGGTTTTCCTTGATTTAAAACTTCTAATTTTAAATCTTTAATAAGCTTTTCAACATTTACTGCCAAATAATATTCCCCCCTAAATTTATTTTCTTTTAAGTTCCACCCCTTCTAGCTGACTTCTAAAATTACGTTTTACGTTATCTATATATCTTTTTCTACATTTCTGTTGTATTTCCTTTTCTCTATCTGATAAACCTTCTTCTTGACTCTTCTTGTATAATCTATTTATTTCTTGTATTACATCTTCTATTTTCATTGAATCTATATCCATTACTTCATCTCCTTAGTTATCATATCTAAGATTATTTTACCCATATTTTATGACATTATCAACCTCTAGAATAACACAATAATATTATTTTTCGTCACTATTTTTCTTATGTTTTTCGTCACTGTTCCTCACATAAGTACATCAAATCAAAAAAATTTATTCTAAAAAATGAAATAAACATTTTCTTTTGTAGTTTATTGTAGTTAATTGGTATAAAAATATAATTTACATTTTTCTCCATTATGTTATAATTATTCCATCGACACAATTATTATTTTATGTAAAAAGAGGTGATATTATGTACAATTGCGAATTAAATAAGAAAATTAACAGGAGAAAAATGCTACTTAATTTCTTATTAAACTTTTTCTCCCCAACAAACTTCATCATGGTTATGCTTTCAAAAAATCTCGATAAGTTTGTTTCTGAATCTCAGAAACGAATACTTAATCAATATGAGAATGAACAATTCTTAATTAGTTATTCAAAACTTATAGCATAGAATTTTCCCCAAATTATTTTATGCTAAAAAAATTTATAGTTAAAAAAACCTCAATAAAAAATTTATTGAGGTTTTTACAATTATAAAACCAACATGCCGTTTGCCTATATATTCAATACCTGCCTCTCACAGGTGGGTTAAGCTCAATTTACTTCTGCCATCTTCTAACAAACGGAAGCTCGACATCTACAAATATGTTGCAAATCCCTAATATATTATGTAGGTTGAATATTATAAGCTTGGCGTACACATCAGTATTTACATACTTATTATATCACAAGGCAAATACTTTGCAACATCAATGACAGCCTAAAGGTAATCGTTTAATTGTTCTTCTAAATCTTCATTAAATTCTTCATCACATATTATTGCAATGAACTTTACATATTCTGAATTACTTGCATCATTTGCAATTACTTTAAATAAACTTGAAGTATTAAATTCTTCATTAAGCTCTTCGAAAGTTTCATCTAATTCATCTTTAGCGATGTCATAAAGATATGAAAGATACCAATCTCTATACCATTCATCACTCTCTTCTTCCACATCACTTTCTTCATTTGCATAAGCTCTTGCAGCTGCAAGTTCTTCTTTATCAAAGTCATAATAAAACTTAATAATTATATTATCATTATATGACTTTAGTTCCTCAACTTCAGAAACACCGTTATCTTCTAAAAACTCAACTATATCTTGATAATCCATATTAAAAGCCTCCTAATATAATAACTTCTTATATTCTTTCTTTACAGCTAAAAATTCGTTGTCATCTTCAACTAAGTTCAACTCTTCTTTACCTTCATTATTATCAACTCTAAATACAAATACATCATCTGTTTCTTCATCTAGTGGTGCTAATAATAAATATTCTTTATTTTCTACATATATTCTAGCTACTGCTTCTAAATCCACTTTATTTCCGTCTTCATCTCTAAAAGACATTATTTCTCTATCTTCCAACTTCAGCACTTCTTTCTACAATTTATTTCAAAATTTAAGACACTTATAAAAATAAGTGTCTTACATTAAATATTATTTTACCTTAAGTTTTTTAAATTCTCAACTACTTCATATATATTTTTATATATTACGCAGCTTTTTTATTATCTATTAATAAATTATAGAAATCTTTATGCCCTGCTTTTGCAACTGACTTGACTAATACACCTGCAATAACTGCATCTATACAGTGATGTATCATACCACATACACATGTAACTATAAGCAGCTGATATAAATCAAAGCCTACAAAAGGTATTACTACTATCATTTCTGCTAGTCCATGTATTGGCGCAGTAATTATTGATGCCTTTAAATAGCTTCTTGTCTTATTTATTATTTTAGCTCCTACATATCCAACTAAAATATGTGTTGCAGCTCTAAATACTACTGTCATTGGAAGTCCTGTAAGTACAAATCCAAGAGTTGATCCCAGCCCTACAACTGCTGCTACTTCTGGTGCTATCAGCATTGCAATAAACATAGGTACATGTGATGCAAGTGTTGCACTAAATGGCGGGTAATATACCCTTAAAAAAGAAAATTGAACTGGTATTATAATTGCTAATGCCGTTAATAATGCTGCATATACCATCTTTTTAGTTTTATTATTCATTTGTTTATCCCCCTGTCCACTGTATATACACCAGTATACACTAGGTTGACATATGTGTAAACATTTATTAAATTGTTATGCAAATACTTCTTTAGCAACCTCTACAGATTCTTTAGCATCTTTTGAGTAATAATCAGCTCCTATTTTCTTAGCATATTCAGGAGTTAAAACTGCGCCTCCTACGAATACCTTACCTTTATAGTTATTAGCTTTTAATGCCTTTATAGTTTCTTCCATACTCTTTAGAGTAGTAGTCATAAGAGCACTTAATCCTACAAGTTTTATATCATTTTTTATAGCCTCTTCAACTACTTTTTCAACTGGAACATCTTTGCCTAAATCTATTACATCATAACCATAATTCTCTAAAATTACTTTGACTATATTTTTACCTATATCATGTATATCCCCTTGAACTGTAGCTAGTATTATTTTTCCTTTTGAAATACTATTAGCATTAGTTTCAGAAAGACTTATTTTTAATACTTCAAAGGCTTCTTTTACTGTTTCAGCAGCTTGTATAAGTTGCGGAAGGAATAGTTCTCCCTTTTCATACTTTTCACCAACAATATCAAGCGCTGGTATTAGTAATTCATTAACTATCTCAAGTTCTGTCTTTTCATTTAATAATTTCTTTGTTTCTTTTGCAGCTTCTTCTTTTAATCCTTTTATCACTATATATTTTAAATCTCTTTCTTCTTCTTTACTTTCTTCCTTTTTACTAGTTAAAGTTCCTCTTTCAATTTTTGCATTTCCATATAAAGAAATATATTTTTCTGCACCTTTATCCATATTAGCAAGAACTTTAAAGGAATTAACAACATCCATCATACCTTGACTATTTGGATTCATTATTGGAAGATCTAGTCCATTTGCAAGAGCTGATGCAAGGAAAGTTTCATTAATAAGCTGTCTACATGGCAAACCAAATGAAATATTAGATACTCCAAGAAGAGTTTTTACTCCTAACTTTTCATGAACCATTCTTACTGCTTTTAAAGTTTCTTGAACTTCTTTTTGTTGTGCTGATGCTGTAAGTACTAAACAATCTATGAATATATCTTCCTTTTTTATACCATATTCTAAAGCCCTATTTACTATCTTTTCTGCAATAGCAAATCTTTCATCAGCTGTTGGAGGTATTCCCCCTTTATCTAAAGTTAATCCTATTACACTAGCTCCATATTTCTTAATTAGAGGAAGAATCTCATCTAATTTTTCATCTTCACCATTAACTGAGTTTACAGATGGCTTACCATTATATATTCTAAGAGCTGCTTCTAAGCAGTCTGCATCTGATGAATCTAATTGAAGCGGCACATTAAGTATTCCTTGAATTTCCTTAACCACTCTAACCATGATTTCTGTTTCATTAATTTCAGGAAGACCGACATTAACATCTAGTATATCAGCTCCTGCTTCAACCTGATCTATAGCTTGTTTTAAAATATATTCTATATTATTATCTCGCAAAGCTTGTTGAAATACCTTTTTACCTGTTGGATTAATTCTTTCCCCTACAACCTTAACTTCATCAATCTTAACCATATTTGAAGGTGTACAAACGCAAGAGAATGGTTCAACAGTTCTTTTAACCACATCTCTAGTATTTGCAAATTCTCTAAGTTTCTTTGTAAAGTCAGGGTTAGTTCCACAACATCCTCCAACAATACTTACTCCTAAATCAAGATATTTTTCCATAACAGATGCAAACTCTTCTGCAGTAACATTAAATACAGTCTTTCCATCTTCAATTTCAGGAAGTCCAGCATTAGGCTGAGCCATTACTGGAATTGAAACTGTTTTAGTTACTCTCTCTATTAAAGGAAGTAATTCTGCTGGTCCTAAAGAGCAGTTTACACCTACTGCATCTGCGCCTAAAGATTCTAATACCACAGCCATACTTTCCGGTGTACATCCTGTAAATGTTCTCCCATTAGCTTCAAAGGACATTGTAACAAATACAGGAAGATTACAGTTTTCTTTAGCCGCTAAAAGAGCTGCCTTAGCTTCATAAAGATCAGTCATAGTTTCTATTATTACTAAATCTGCTCCTGATGCGGTACCTTGAACTATCTGTCTTTTAAAAATTTCATAAGCTTCTTCAAACTTTAAAGTTCCCATTGGTTCTAAAAGCTGCCCTATTGGCCCTATATCTAATGCTGCATAAACTCCTTCTTTTTCTCCTATAGATTCTTTTGCAAGCTTAACAGCTGCATCTATTATTTCCTCAACTGAATATCCAATTTCAGCAAGTTTTAATTCATTAGCTCCAAAGGTATTAGTTGTTATTACCATAGCGCCATTATCTATATATTCTTTATGTATTTCTCTTATAATGTCTTTCTCTGTTATATTTAATAACTCTGGATTTTCTCCAAGCTTCAGTCCTTTTTTTTGAAGCATTGTTCCCATAGCTCCATCAATTACAAGTATATTATTGTTTATAAACTCTTTAAGATCCACAAACAAGCCCCTCTCTTCTAAAGCTGCAATTCTCATAGTTTTTACATACTTCGCAGCCTTTTTTTCTTTCTTCTTTATTTCTTGGAATAAATCCAATAATTGCTGTTACTGATTTCCTAGGAAATAATAAATAATGAGACGATACAGTTAATCCTATTCTTTTCTCCGCTCCTATGGTATTTATTAAATCTCTTTGTATTTCTAAAGGAAGATCACCATAACCTGGACTATATCTAAAGGTTATAGATAATCCTTTTTCTTCTGCTTCTTTCTTTATTTTCTCTTCAATAACATCACATATTTCTTCTACCGCTGTAGTTGCACATGAATCTAAAATCAATGCTTTAGTCATACTTATTTTTTCATAAAGCTTAATTCTTTGTTCAATTCTATTACCTACAGTAACAGCCATTAGTACACTTTCTTTTGAGTCTTTTAAATGATTCCTTATATCATTTCCTGTAAGAACAAGATTAGTACCTTTAAAATAAACTCCATCTTCTTTAACTTCTATTACATACTTATTAAATATAAATTTGGGTTCAATTAAAGTTTTGCTTTCCTCAATAACTGAATCTATTAATTCATCTAAAGATTTATCTAAAATTTGTTTTTCTGCTTTATAACCTAAATACCTAAGGACCTCATCCTTAGGTATTTTTAAATTTCCTACGTTTACAATATTATTCGCCATATATATTTAAAGCAAATCCCTTATCTAATGCTTTTTTTGCATATTCCTTTGCACCAAATAATGATAAATCTCTATAATTTCCACATTGAATTTCATTAGCTGCTGGAACTTCTTTATAATCAAGAGCTTTCTTCAATGACTTTTCTAAAGCTTCCTTTATTTCTTCTGGCTGTCTATCCCCAAATAATGATAAGTAGAATCCTGTTCTGCATCCCATAGGTGATAAATCTATAATCCCTTCAAGCTCACATCTAAGTTCATGAGCTAATATATGTTCTAAGGCATGCATAGCTGCTGTTCCAAAAGCCTCAAGATTTGGCTGCAAGAATCTTAAATCAAACTTTGTAACCTTATCTCCCTTTTCTCCATTTAAGACGCAGCATTTTCTTACATATGGAGCCTTTACCTTTCTGTGATCTAATTCAAAACTTTCTACCTTTTCCATTTGATTTCCCCCTAAACTTTTTGTATTTTATTTTCTGTTGCTATTATATTCTTTATACTTCCTGTAATCTTATTAGCTAAATATTTATTATTCATTACATATAAATGGATGCCATCTACTCCTGTAGATACTAAATCTACTATTTGTTCTACTGCATATGCTATTCCTGCATCTCTTAAAGCTTCTTTATCATATTCATACTTTTCCATTATTTTTATAAACTTCTTTGGAAGAGAAGCTCCACTTAAAGATACCATTCTTTCAATCTGCTTCTTATTAGTTACAGGCATTATACCTGCTTCTATAGGAATAGTTATTCCTGCTCTTGTAGCTTCTTCTTTAAATTCATAAAACTTTTCATTATCAAAAAATAATTGGCTAATAAAGTAGGATGCACCTACATCTTGTTTTCTCTTCATATTAAGTACTTCGTTTACTAATCCTTTATTCTCCATATGTCCTTCTGGATAGCATGCTGCTGCTAAATTAAACTTATTATGATCTATATATTTAATAAGATCTGATGCATGTTTAAATTCACCTTTAACTTCTCCATCTAAAGGAATATCACCTCTTAACGCAAGGATATTTTCTATATTATGTTCTTGTAGGGATTTTAAATAAAAATCTATATCTTCCTTAGAAGAACTGATACAAGTCAAATGTGCTACTGCTTCAATATTATATTTATTTTTTACTAAAGAAGTTAATTCAATAGTTTTATTGTCTTTAACGCTTCCACCTGCCCCATAGGTTACACTTATATAATCTGGATTTAATCCTGCTAATTCATCTAAGGTAGTATAAATTGTATCTATTGACGATGTAGTCTTTGGTGGAAATATCTCAAAAGAAAAAACAGTCTTCTTTTGATTAAATATTTCTTCTATTTTCATTTTTTTGCCCCCTTATAAAAAACGCCTAAAGGGATTATCCTTTAGGCATATACTTACTACTTAATAAAATAATCCTTATCTTTCAGCTATGCTGCAGGAATTAGCACCAAGTATAAATACCGGTTGCTGGGTTTCATCGGGCCAGTCCCTCCACCTCTCATGATAAGATATTCTTCAGTTTTATTCCATTATATACTATTTTTATGTATTTGTGAACATTTATTTTGTTAATTTTTTAATAATAGTAAGAAAATTGATATTGCACTACATATAAAACTTATAGTTAAAATTAGACTAACTGTTTGATTTATTGTCAAACCTTTTTCCTCTAGTCTAAAATGCATTTGACTTCTATCTGCTTGGTATACAGGCTTACCTTCTCTAAATCTCTTATATATTACAAAAATATTATCAAAAATAGGTACTGCAAGAGCTAGTATTGGTATAAACAAGCTTAATACTGTAGCCTGTTTAAAAGCTCCATCAATTGCTATTACGCTTAATAAAAATCCTACTAAATTAGCACCTGAATCCCCCATAAATATTTTAGCTGGATGCCTATTATATATTAAGAATCCAATTAATGCCCCTGATAAAATTATTGATATTATAGCTGAATCTGTTTGTTTTAATATTATTGCAGCAAAGAAAAAAGTCATTGCTGATATAAGTGATATCCCTCCTGCTAATCCATCCATTCCATCTGACCAATTTATAACTGTCGTTACTCCAAAAATCCATGTTATTGTCAAAAAAAACTGTACTGTTTTTGATAATAACACATATTCTCCTGTAAAAGGATTCGCAAATCCTTGAAATGCAATTCCTGCTTTAAAAACTAATGCAGCTGCTAAAAGCTGAATTATTAATCTCGGATATATAGGAAACTCCTTACCTATGGTTTTATAATAATCATCTACTAATCCAATGATAAGAATTAAAGTTGCTGAAATAAAAATCCATATATTCTCTCTCATATTCATACTATTTCTCATTACAAAAAAATAAACTAGAAAAAACCCTATATATATTCCTACTCCCCCACACAAAGGTATTGGGGATACATGTTTCTTTCTCTTTGTTGGCTTATCAGTAAATTCCAACTTCGTTGCTATCTTCATTAATAAAGGCATAATAAAGTAAACAATTAAGAAAGTAATTACAAGTTGTAATAAATATTGCATAGTAACCCTACTCCTTAAATAGTTTGTGTCCATTATTTTATGACTTTCCACTCTCTATATGAATTATACTATTGTCGACTTTTTTTATCAATTACAAAAATATTAATATTTATTGTTTCAAAAGTTATTAGCTCTACATAAGTAATATTTTTATGCTCCAAAATCATAACCAGTCGCTAAAAAAAATCGTATTCCTTAAATTTAAGAAATACGATTTTTCGCTTTTATCCTCTTTGTTCAATCATGCTCTTAACTTTCATAAGTCTTGTTGTAGCTTCTTTTTCATTTTCATCAAGTCTCATTCTGATGTACTTGATTGTTTCTTGAAGCTGAGGAATTGTCATGTACTCAAGAGCGTTAACTCTTCTTCTTGTACTTTCAATTTCATCAGCCATAAGCTGGCATGACTTTTCAACTTCTGCAAGTTCTAAAAGCTGTGGTAATATACCGTATAATTTAGAAAGTGTATCGTCAAGTTCTGAAGATGTATTGGCGAATCCATAAGGATATATGCTTCCTTCATCCCCTTCAAGTTGTCTCTTGAAGTTCATTACAGGAACAGATACACTCATTACATTCTTTTCACCAACTTCAACTGAAATTTGTTCTTTTGGATAAGAAACAGCTTCTTCTAAGAATTCTGAACTCATAACAGCTCTAGCCATTACAAAGTCCTTAAGTGAACTTTGTAATTGGTCTTCAACTTCTTTTCTAAGCTTGTTGTTATATTTAACTAGGTTAATGAATTGTCTCATTAATTCATCTTGCTTATCCTTTAATAATTTATGACTTCTAGTTGACGTTGCTAATCTCTTCTTTAGTCTAGAAAGTTCCATTCTAGTAGGATTGACGTTTAACTTAGCCATAGACTATTCTTCCTCTCTTGGCAGATATTTTTCAAGGTA
>CAKVFO010000110.1 GCA_934746785.1 uncultured Clostridium sp.
GTTTTTTATTTTCTACGTATAGCTAAAAGCTTTTTAGAACCACAGGTCAAACCTGTGGTATTCATTAAAGACAATAATCTGCATATCTTAAACATGGATAAAAGTTACCTTTTGCATCTATAGCAAGCATTGTACCTGCTCCACATCTATTTTTCTCCTTTGTTTCATCTTTAAGGGGTGTTCCTATTCTATCTTCAAATAAAGTTGTTTCATATTTATCCCACAACTTATTATCAATAATGTAATCTGCTAATTCCTTAAGCTGCTCTTCGAATATTTTGTCGTCTCCTTCTTTCCATGCATTTTCAAAGACAACATTTGCTGGTACTATCCTTATTCCTAATTCCCATAAATGAATAATACTTTCTTTTAAATACTTTAAATCATCACTACCAAATGTTACTTTTGTACTTGCAAATGGAAATTGTTTTAACCATAATGGTATGTTTTTAACTACATCATCATATGATCCTCTTCCTTCAGGGTAAACTCTTTGAAGATCGTGTTTAGTCTTAGTTCCATCAATTGTAAGTCCAAAACTACATTTCATTTTATTTTTAGCGATAAATTTTTGAACTTTGGGATTATCATATAATATTCCATTAGTTGAAAAACTTATTCTATTCATTGAAAACCATGGATGATCCATCTTAAATGTCTGAATTTTTATGTAATCCATAATTTTGTCTATTAAATCAATTTCTAATAGAGGTTCTCCTCCAATAAAATCCCATGTAACCGCCTTAGCTGAAAATATCTCTCTATTATTCAAAATATAATCAATAGCTTTTTTTGCCACTTCAAAATTCATTCTGTTATCGTTGTTTTTATTGACTTGATAACAATATTTACAACGCAAATTACAATCTTCAGTAACTATAAATGTTATTTCATGTGTGCCTCCATCAATCCACTGTGGAAATCCAGCACCTAATTTATATGGTTTATCACTCATGTCTAAATTTCTCCTTTCACTTTCTACAGCAAAAATAGTACAACAAAAGAAAAAGACATTTTTTTGAAAATTTGATTTTTAATAACTTTGCTACTATAATATTGCTGATTATTGTAATTAAATATAAGGAGAAATGTAATATGTTAACATTAACAAATGTATCCAAATACTTTCATGGAGTAAAAGTTCTTAATAACATCAATCTAGATGTTAAAGAAGGTGAGATTTTTGGATTCTTAGGGCCAAATGGTGCTGGAAAAAGCACAACAATGAAAATAATCTGCGGATTATTAACTCCAGATGAAGGTACTATTCTTGTAAATAATAAAGATATTGTAAAGGACAGAAGTTATGCATTATCAGAGCTTTCCGCCTTAATAGAAAGTCCAAAAATGTACCCTTATCTATCTGCAGTAGATAATTTAAAACAAGTATGCCGTCTAGATAATATTCCACTAAATGATATTAAAAAAACAATTGATCTAGTTGCTCTTAACGGTAAAGAAAATGAAAAAGTTAAAAATTATTCTCTTGGTATGAAACAAAGATTAGGGATTGCACAAGTAATTATGGGTAATAAAAAGTTATGGATTTTAGATGAACCAACTAATGGTCTTGACGCTAATGGTGTCATAGAATTTAGAAATCTGATTAAAAAATTAAGAAAGGAAAAAGGCGTAACTATCTTTATATCTTCTCATAAGCTAGATGAAATGCAGAGAATATGCGACAGGGTTGCTTTCATTCATACTGGTGAAATTAAGTCAATCGAGGACATTAACGAAGATGATAAAAATTGTTCATTAAAAATTTTCACAGAAGATTCATCAAAGTCTCTTACTATATTTTCAAATTTGGACTACATAAAAAAAGCAGAAGAATTTGAATCAGGAATCAGATTAGAATATCAAGATGAACATTTCAATGATATCTTAACTGAATTAGTTAATAATAAAATAACTGTTACCAACATATGCAAAGAAGAAAAAACTCTTGAAGAAAGATATTTAGATATAATTGGAGGTGTACAAAATGATTAATATTATAAAAAATGAACTAAGCAAGTTATATCACAGAAAAAAACTTCTTTCCATGGTCTTAACTATGGCTATCGTAACCTTTGGCTTTATGTTTATCATCAATTTAGACTCTGGACAAAATAGGTATAATAAGGATTTAGATTTTATAAATAGATTAAAGACTCAAAGTTCTAACTTAACTGATGGTGCTGAAAAAGATGATATTGATTCAAGAATAGAAACAATGCAAAAAAGCTTAGATTTCTATGATAATTTACAAAATGATAACTTTGATTGGAAACAATATTTGCAAGATGAAAATGATAATTTAGAACAATCAAGTTATAACGATACTAAGGATGCTCAAATCTCAATTAATAATTACTTAATAGATAACAATATTAAACCATTGTCAAGCTTATCTATGGATAGTAATGCATTTTTTCTAACATACCTTAAAGTTTTAGGAAAAGTTCTCATGTTTATAATTATTGCTTTAACTTTATCAGATTGTATAGCAAGTGAATATACAAATAACACAATTCAGCTTATTTTACTTCGTCCTGTATCAAAATTTAAATTAATACTTGGAAAGTTAATTGCAAATTGTATTGCTGTTATAAGCTGTGTTATTTCTTTTGATTTTATAGCTTATATATCTTCAGGATTATTATGGGGATTTGGAAGCCTTAAAACACCTCAATTAGTTTTTGCAAAATTCACAAGCAGTACTACTTTAAATACAACATATAATCAATTTATTTCACCTATCGATAATACTGCATCTTATATTTCAGCTGGTGATTTAATATTTAAAGCAATACTTCTTCAACTTTTATTTGCAATATGCTGCATTTGTTTCTGTACCTTAACGTCTCTTTTATTTAAAAATACACTTACTGCAATTTCTATAAACGTATTATTTCCTATACTCACTTTACTAATTTCTCTTTCAAGTACTTTTAATGAAATGAAAAAATCACTTTGCTACCTCTTCTCATTTTTAGGAGACTCAGTCAGTATAATTGATAGATCCATTATAACTTCTACAGGTGCATGTTTCTTAACATATAACTTTGCAATATTAGTTATTACTGCTTGGATAATAGTATTTATTCTTCTAATGTATTTATGTAGAAACAAGTTAAAAGCAAAATAGAAAGATCACTTTTTAAAAATCGGCTGAACACCACGTTCAGCCTATAAAATTTGTAATTAAAATATATATTCCTTCCGAAATTCTGAGAGTTTACGATTCAGAATTTCCACCTTCATTCCTGCATTCTGATGAGACTTTAATTTCAGATAAACTCCCAAGGGAAATATACTACCATTCCCAAATACACTTACTTCTGCATTCCTGCATTCTGTAGAATCTATGATTTGAGATAGCCTTCCAAAAGAAATATACCCTCATCCCCAAGTACACTCACGCCTGCATTCTAATGATGGAATAGTCGTACTCCTGTGAATGCCATAGCAATACCATACTTATCACAAGCCTCAATAACATTATCATCCCTTATAGAACCCCCAGGCTGAGCAATAAATGATACTCCACTCTTTCTCGCTCTTTCAATATTATCACCAAATGGGAAGAAAGCATCAGAACCTAAAGCAACTCCACTACACTTACTTAACCATTCCCTTTGTTCTTCCTTAGTAAATACTTCAGGCTTCTCAGTAAAAGTATTTTCCCATACTCAATCAGCTAAAAGATCCATATATTCATCTGATATATAAACATCAATAGCATTATCTCTATCTGCATTTCTCAAACCTTCTTTAAAAGGAAGATTTAAAACCTTTGGACTTTGTCTTAAGAACCATATGTCTGCCTTGTTACCTGCAAGTCTTGTACAATGGATTCTAGATTGTTGTCCTGCGCCTATTCCAATTGCCTGACCATCTTTAACATAGCATACCGAATTAGATTGAGTATATTTCAAAGTTATTAAAGCAATAGCTAAATCTCTCTTTGCTTCTTCAGTTAAAGTTTTATTTTCAGTAGGGAATTCCTTAAACATATCAGTTGTTATCTTTGCATTGTTACGTTGTTGTTCAAAGGTTATTCCAAATACCTGTTTTCTTTCAATTTCAGCTGGTACATAATCTTTATCTATTTGTATTACTAAGTAATTTCCCTTACGTTTTTTCTTTAAGATTTCCATAGCTTCATCAGTATATGATGGTGCTATAATTCCATCTGAAACCTCATGTAATAAGAAGTTTGCTGTATCTGCATCACATTCATCTGAAAGAGCTGCAAAATCACCATAAGATGACATTCTATCTGCACCTCTAGCTCTTATATAAGCTGTAGCTACATCTGATAATTCCTTTCCTTCAACACCATACATTTTCTTTAATGTATCAGTTAAAGGTACTGCTACTGCTGCCCCTGCTGGACTTACATGTTTAAAGGATGCAGCAGCTGCCATGCCTGTAGCTTCCTTTAACTCCTTAACAAGCTGCCAGCTGTTAAATGCATCTAATAAATTTATATATCCTGGCCTGCCATTTAAAACTTTTATAGGTAGATTTCCATCCTCAATATAAATTTTTGCATCACCTTGATTTGGATTACATCCATACTTTAATTTAATTTCTTCCATTATAGTTACCTCCCAATTTTAACTCAAAAAAAGCCCACTGTCCAAGCTTTCTTGCCCAGACGGTCGGCTAAAATTTCTTGTTATACTTCATGTGGTTAATTCCACTTCCGTCAGTCGTATAACTATATATTAATAATAACACTATTTCAATTTTATGTTAATTAGTTTTTAAATTGAATTGTCTTAATATAAATCTGACAAGGATTCCACTCATCCCAAAGAGTAGGAAAACATTCAATTTCCCTAGATCCTAATTTTTCATAATTTCTATAACCTCTTTAATATCAACGCATTTAGCATATCTTCCATTCCACATCATCTCATTATAGTATCTATAAGAATTTTCTCCAGACATAAATGAATTATCAACTGTAGTATTACAATAAGCTGGAACTATTATATTAAATCCATGTTCAAAGCCACACTTTATAGTTGCATCAATGCAGTAATCAGTCTGAATACCTGTAATTATTATATCCTTCTCTTCTTTAGCCTTTAAGTATTCTAATAATCCACTTTCTTTAAAGGCACTATTAACTGTTTTATCAAATATTTTTTCTCCATTAATAGGTTTGAATTTTTCATATATCTCAAATCCATCCTTACCCTTAGTAAGTTCACATTCTTCTCCATCATCATGTCTTACATATATTACTTCAATATTATTTTCCCTTGCTGTATTAATTAAAGATTGTACATTTTCTACAAATTTATTGAAATTATATAACTTTTCATTTGTTATTAATTTTTGAGTATCTACTACTAATAAAACCATATATATTCCTCCTATGTTTTTCTTTACCTAAATTTTAACACGCATTCAATTATAATGAAATAAATTCTGTTATGGAAAAAGGTACAGATATATTAATCACTTTCTATCTGTACCTTTATTAAAACAATACTATTATTTTGAAAAACTCTTTCTTATTTCTTTTAAAGCTTTTTTAGATCCTCTTTCAATATCTCTTTCTAGCTTTCTCTCTTTAAAACTTACAAAAAGCTGATTCATATCATAACCTTCTGGATAAAGTTCTTCTGCCTTAACTTCTAATTTAACTCTCTTATAATTTACTTCAATAAATTCTTTATTATAAAATACAGTTAAATTATTAAACTTATCTCTTTCTTTATAAACAATAGCAGATTCACCTTTATCCATAAGAATAACTCTATCTCCAACAGAATACTCATATTCCATTTCCTTAACTTCATCATTTTTAACAGACTTCTTTATTTTACTGTCTTTAACCTTTTCTAAATTATAATTTTTATCTTCTAAATAACCTCTAGTTCTCTCTATTATTCTATCAGGTATCCCCATTTTCTTAGAAATATAAAGAGCATTACTATCCCCTGACTTTCCTATATGAAGTCTATATAAAGGTTCTAAAGTCTCCTTCTTAAATTCCATAGCTGCATTTTCAAAATCAGGATGCTGCCTTGAAAAGTTTTTAATTTCTCCATAATGAGTTGTAGCTACAGTTATACATCCTTTGTGATAGAATTCTTCTAATATAGCTATAGCTAAAGCCGCTCCCTCATTAGGTTCTGTACCGCTTCCTATTTCATCAAATAACAGTAAAGTTTTCTTATTACTTTCTCTTAATATTTCAGCTAAATTCTTAACATGAGAAGAGAAAGTACTTAAGGCATTTTCAACACTTTGATTATCACCTATATCAACAAATACCTTATCAAATATAGCCATTTCTGTTCCTTCTTCAGCACATATATGAATACCAGATTGAACTAACAAAGTTAAAATTCCAATAGTCTTTAAAACTACAGTTTTTCCTCCTGCATTAGGTCCTGTAATAATAAGACTTCTATAGTCTTTTCCTATTTCAAAATTTAAAGGAACAGGATTTTTTATCAATGGATATCTTCCTTTTATTATTTTTATAAATCCATTTTCATTTAGTTGTGGCTCTATCCCATTAACTTCTTTGCTATATTTAGCCTTAGCATTAATCATGTCTAAGTCTGCAATAACCTCTATATTAAGCTTTAACTCTCTTATATTTTGAAAAAGCATTTCTGTAAGTTCACCTAATATCTTATACTCTTCCATGCTTTCTTCCATCTTTAAAACTTCAAGTTCTGAAGTTAATTTTGAAATAACAGTTGGTTCTACAAAGACAGTTGAACCTTTTGATGAAGTTTCTATAATTATTCCATCCACATGATTTTTATAAGCTGACTTTATAGGAATAGTAAATCTACCATTTCTCTTGCTTATAAAGGATTCTTGAATATATTTTTTGTTTTCACTATTTTTAAGAAACTTGTTTAATCTTTCTGATATTTTCCCTTCACATTCATCTATGAATCTTCTTGTTTTCTTTAAAGTTCTACTGGCATTTGAATCTACTACAGATCCTCTTATACATCTATTAATCTCTTCTTCAATATGACCTAAATCTGTAATACTTAAAGCATAGGAACATAAATTTTCTGCATAGCCTTCTTTATTTTCAAAGAAAGCTTTTACCTTCCTGCATCCCCTTAAAAAATCTGAAACCTGTGTCAAATCTCCTGCTTCTAAAGATAATCCCTTTTCTATCTTTTCAACGTAAGGTATTACATTAAAAACCCCTTCTAAAGGAATATGATAAGATGCATCTAGAAGTCTTCTTCCTTCACTAGTTTCCTGAAGTCTTTTTCTAACAACTTTAATATTGCTGCTTGGTTGTAATTTATCTATTAAGTTTTTTCCTAATCCGCTTACACAATAACTTTTAATAACTTCCTTAAATTCATAATAACTTAATTTTTCTAATGTTTTATTATCCATATCTTAAATCCTTCTTTTCTTTATAATTTAAGATACAGCACAGCAAAGATTTATAAAGATAAATTTCATAATTATATTTTTTATTAATAAGTCAAAAAAAGCCGTGGATACTCCACAGCTTAAAGTTCAAAACATTATAAAGACAGATTTTCTCCTGACTTTAAGATATAGTAATCCTGCTGTTCTGTATCATATAGTTTTAATTAATTCCACAACAAATAAAGGTATAAATACCCCTAATTTTTGAAATCAATATTCAATTAACTATTTGATACTAAACACTCACAAAAATACCTCTCTTTTTTGAAATCTATCTTTTTTTATTATAGTATTCCAAAGATTTAAAAATGTCAACTTTAGTTTTTATATCTATGAATTATATAATCAGATATATTGTTATAATTTAAAGTATGAATATCTCCATTCTCTAAAGTCTATATTAAACTTTTGTTAATTTCACTTACTATTGAACTTCTCAATAAACCTCTTTACCTTAGATTTATTTTCTTCAAAAACCTTTATATTAGCTTCTTTAAAAATATTATTTAAAAACGCCCTATCTTCATCAACATTAATAGTTTCCAATTCTATTTCATAATCTTCTTTATCAAAATATTTACTCTTATCAAAACTAAGCATTGCATCTTCTCTTATAAAATAATTGGTCCTTTCTGTACTTAAGCTTCCTAAAACAACTAATTTTTTATTATTAAACAACTCAGCTTTATCTTCAAATAAATAGATATATTCCCTCATGTTATTATTATTCAAAATATCTTCAGCACAATTTTTAGAAATATCAATTGTAACTTCCTCTTTTACTTTTAACTCTTTATCTTCTTCTCCATTATTATTTTTAATTTTTGCCGTTAACTCATAAGTATCATCATCTATAAAATGTCTAACCCTTAAAGTTGTACCTGAATTTCTCAAAGAAAAATTTTCTGTATCTATATAGTAGTTAACTTGATTAACCACCTCAATCTTCTTATATCCAAGACTTTCTATGTAATCTTGAAGTTTATAAAAGTCTTCTTTAGTTAATTGAGACTTAAATTCCCTTTCTGTTTCAACTCTCATTTAATTATTCTCTCCCATCTCATTAACATATCTGTTTAAACTATCTATATATTTATAAAAATCATATAAATTTTTCTCTATAATCTCCTGTATTAATATTATACTTATATTTTCATAATCATGCAGAACCATATTTCTAAAATTAATTATTGCTTTCATTTTTTCTGTCAAATCTTCCTGCAATATATTATTACATTTTAGAATTTCAAAGGCATCACCACTAGCTTGAGGTATCCCAAGTCTATTTTCAGACACTATATGCATAGATAAATCAATTGAACTTTCTGAAGCTCTTAAAATATTTAATATTATAGACTCCTGTTTTGTATTATCTCTTAGATTAAGAAGATTATTATCATATACCTTAATAACTCTATTTACGCACCTTTCTATATTGGCTGCCTTATTATAAAATATATCTTTGTCCATAGAGATTTCCTTTTTCACTAACACTTTGCCACACCTCACAGCTTTCTTCCTTTAGAAGTGAATATTCCTTAAAACACTTCATCTCAAAAGAGGACTTTTTAAAATCATTATTACAATAAACAATCTTTCCTTTTCCTATAACCTGTATTTTTAATATAGTGGATGACTTCTTCAAATTTATTAAATTACAATCTCTTTTAAACACATCATACAACTTACCAGATTTCATAAAGATCTCATAATCACTTATATCTTCATCTGTTAAAAAAGCTATATCTATATTGCTGTCATTCCTCATTTTATTAGCTGCCATTGATCCAAAAAAATATATAGCATATACCTTAAATTCATCTAATAACTTTGTCAACTTTTCTAATTCATCTTGAAAAATAATCATTTAAACACCACCTTTTTCTTAATTATGAACTTTTGAATGATTTTTTATCCTTCAGGACATGCTATAATAAATTGTACCGATTTATTTGTCTTTTACAATTTTTTCTTTTATAATTAATCATTAAAGGATGTGAAATAATGAAGGAATTTATTCAAAAGAAAATAGCACTAGTTAATGATGTAACTGGTTTTGGAAGATGTTCAGTAGCTGTAGCTCTTCCTATAATTTCAGCCTTAAAAGTACAGTGCTGCTTTTTACCTACAGCCATACTTTCAAATCATACTGGATTTGATACTTTCTTCTTTGATGACTATACATCAAAAATGAGAGAATATATGGATTCATGGAAAAAAATCAATCTTGAATTTGATGGAATCTGCACAGGTTTTTTAGGTTCTGAAGAACAAATTGATATTGTAATAGAATTTCTTGAAAAATTTAAAACAGAAAATAACATAGTTATAGTTGATCCTGTCATGGGAGACTACGGAAAACTTTATTGTACATATACAGATAAGATGTGCGAAAAAATGCAGCATCTTATAAAATATGCTGACTGTTTAACTCCTAATCTAACAGAACTTTGCAGACTATTAGATATTCCTTATCCTGAAGAAACTCCATCCCCTGAAAAACTTAATGAACTTTGTAAAGAACTTTCTAAAGAAGGTCCTTCAAAAATAGTTATAACAGGATTAAAACGTGATGGAGATATTGAAAACTTCATATTCGAGAAAGGTAAGGAGTTTAAAACTATTAGAGTTAAAAAAATAGGGGAAGACAGATCTGGAACTGGAGATGTTTTTTCTTCAATAGTTTCTGCATCTCTTGTAAAAGGAGAAGATTTTGCATATTGTGTTGAAAAGGCAGTGAACTTTATAAGTAAATCATTAACTTTCACAAATGAATTAAAACTTCCTACTACTCATGGAGTATGCTTTGAAGAGTTTTTAACAGAATTGAAATAAAATATTATAAAGGATGTGTCTATATGGTAATTTTATATACTGCTGATCATGGGAAATATATAAGTTTAAAAAATATCACACTCGAGGAAATGGATTCTAAAAATATCAAGAAAAATGTTTATGTAAACTTAACTAATAAGTGTCCTTGTGCATGTACTTTTTGTTTAAGGAAAACTAAAGAAATGGCTGAGTCTAATAGTCTTTGGTTAAAGAAAGAACCAACTGTTTCAGAAGTTATTGCTGAATTTGAATCTATAGATCTACCAAAGTATGATGAAGTGATATTCTGTGGCTTTGGTGAGCCTTCTGAAAGAATTGATGATATAGTTGAAATTGCAAAATATATTAAGAAGAGATGTCCTGAAATGCCAACAAGAATAAATACTAACGGACTTTCAGATTTAGTAAATAAAAAACCTACAGCTCCTCTTTTAGAAGGACTTATTGATACAGTTTCTATAAGCCTTAATGCACCTACTGCTGAAGAATTTTTAGAGATAACTCAAAACATTTTTGGCATAGAGTCCTATGAAGCTATGAAAAAGTTTGCTGTTGACTGTAAAAAGTATGTACCTAACGTTGTATTTACAGTTGTTGATTGCATCGGAGACGAAAAAATCAAACAATCTCAGAAAATCTGTGATGAATTAGGAATTAAGCTAAGAGTTAGACCATTTGAAGAATAAAAAGGGTTGTGTCAAAAAATAGATACTTTATTCTAAAGATGTTCTGATATCAAAAAAGATAAAATAATATGTTCCGTATAGACTAGTTTGATTTCAGGAAGAATTTATGAAATGAATTTCTAACCCTTATCAAAATGCTATACTCCACAAATTATTTTATCTTTTTTATGAGAACATATCGGCGATAAATGTTTTTGATACCCCCTTTTTTAATTAGTATATTTCTAATGTTTCTAATATTTCTTTATATAAGCAAAAAGCTGTGAAGAAAAATTTCTTCACAGCTTTTTCTCTTTACTTATGGTGGCTTACCGGGGAATCGAACCCCGGACACCTTGATTAAAAGTCAAGTGCTCTACCGACTGAGCTAGTAAAC
>CAKVFO010000111.1 GCA_934746785.1 uncultured Clostridium sp.
CGTGCGAATAGCACGGCCAGCAACAAAGCCTTATAGGCGCAGAGCAAACTACCCGTTTAACGGGTAGTTATGATTGTAATTTTAAGTTAGTTATATTTGAAGTATCATTGGCATAAAATTATAGATTGATAAAAGTACTATATATAAGATATAATATCTAAGAATTAGTATGGTGATTTTATATATAATAGGGAATATGGTGAAAAACCATAGCAGCCACCACTGCTGTAATAAGGGATGAAAACTAATAAGTAAGCCATTGAGTTAAAAACTTGAGAAGGTATTTAGTGAGTAATATGATCTTTAAGCCAGAAGACCTGCCATAATTTTAATCGTATTTTTCTTTGGATGGAAGGAAGATAAGAAAAGAGGTAAGAAATGAATAAAATATTAAAAAAGGCAACTTTAGTATTAATGATGATTGCCGTATTTGCAATGGGACTTATTTCATGTGGAAATTCAAATATGAATTCATCTAAAAATGAATCTTCAGTATACCCATTAACTTTAACAGATTCTTATGGAGGAGAAGTTAGATTAGATAAGGCTCCTGAAAGAATAATATCTATAGCACCTAATATGACAGAACTTGTTTATAAGTTAGGAGCAGGTGATAATTTAGTAGGAAGAACAAAGTATTGTGATTATCCAGAAGAAGCATTAAATGTTGAGTCTATTGGAACATTAAAAACTCCAGATATTGAAAAAATTATAAGTTTAGAACCAGACTTAGTACTTGCATCAACTCATTTTAGTGAAGAAAATGCACAAAAGCTTGAGAATGCAGGAATAAAAGTTCTTGCCTTATATGAAAAGAATAATGTAGATGGCGTTTATACTATGATTGATACATTAGGAAAAGCTTTAGATAAGCAACCTGAAGCTGATAAAACTATAGAAGAAATGAAATCTACAATTAATGAAGTGACAGAGAAAGTTTCTAAACTTGAAGCACCAACTGTTTATTATGTAGTAGGTTTTGGTGATGGTGGAAACTATACAGCACCTGAAAATACTTTTGTAGGACAGTTAATTAAATTAGCAGGTGGAAATAATATAGTACCTGCATCAGACAGCTGGTCATATTCATTAGAAGCATTAATAGAAGCTGATCCTGAAATAATTGTTGTTGGAAAAGGATTAAAGGAAACATTTAAATCAACTCCAACTTATGATAATTTAACAGCTGTAAAAAATGATAAAGTTTATGAAATTGATAATAATTTATTAGATAGACAAGGATATAGAAATGCAGAAGGTGTTAAAAAATTAGCAGAAATATTCCACCCAGAAGCATTTAAATAAATTTAGGAGGAAAGTATACTTTGAAAGGAAAGAATAGAAAATACTATCTTTATATTGGCATATTAGCTCTTTTCCTGCTTCTTTGTATATTGGTTTCTGAATCAGTTGGTTCTGCTTCTATAAGTATTTCAGATAGTTTTAAATTATTACTGTCAAAAATACCAGGATTTAATTCAATTATAGATACAGAATCAATAAAAGAATCTCATAAAATAATTATATGGAAGGTGCGTCTGCCAAGAATACTATTGTCTTCCCTAGTTGGAGGAGCTTTAGCTGTGGTAGGATGCACCTTCCAGGCTGTTTTTCGAAATTCTTTAGCAGATCCACATATACTAGGAATATCATCAGGAGCTGCTCTTGGAGCTACAATATCAATTTTATGTGGAGTAACATTAAACTTTTTTGGACTTGGAGTAACAAGTATATTTGCATTTATAGGTGCTATATTAGCAGTTATATTAGTTTATCGTGTAGGTACTTTAGGAGGAAAGTTTTCAGCAGGAAATTTATTATTAACTGGAACAGCTATAGGAACTATGTTAAGTTCAATAATATCTCTTCTTATGATTTATAACAGAGATGCTATAGAAAAAGTATATTTGTGGACATTAGGAAGTTTTAGTTCAGCTAATTGGAATAAGGTTTCTTTTTTAGCTATAATATCGTTAGTATGTGTAAGTGTATTATTTATATTTGCTAGAGATTTAAATGTACTCTTAACAGGTGATGATTCAGCTCAAAGCTTAGGAATTGATATTGTTAAATTAAAAAAAATATTAATACTTGTATCATCTATTCTTGTGGCTTCAAGTGTCTCTGTAAGTGGAACAATAGGGTTTGTAGGACTTATTATTCCACATTGTATGAAACTTATAGTAGGATCGGATCATAGATATCTTATTCCTTTTTCTTATTTAGGAGGATCTGCATTTCTAGTTATATGTGATACTTTTTCAAGAACTATAGCAGAGCCGACAGAAATACCAGTAGGAGTTATAACAGCAGTATTTGGAGCACCATATTTTATATTTCTTCTTTATAGAAATTCAAAGAAAGGAAGGGTATCTTAAGATGAAGGAATATTCTTTAGATATAAAGGATTTAAACTGGCAGGCGGAAAATTCCAAAATGTACATATTAAATAATGTATCAGCAAGATTTTCTGAAGGGGGATTCCATGGAATTTTAGGACCGAATGGTTCAGGAAAAACTTCATTAATACGTCATATATTTAAATTTTTAAATATACAAAAAGGAAGTATTTATCTTGAGAAAAAAGATATAAATAGTATATCAAGAAAGGTTATGGCATCTAAGATATCTTTTGTCCCTCAAAATGTTAACGTAGAAGTTGACTTTACTGCTTATGATATGGTTCTAATGGGAAGAACTCCTTATCTAAAGAGATTCCAAGATATATCTAAAGAAGATGAGGAGAAGATTTATCATGCTATGAAAATTACAAATACTTTAGATCTGAAAGATAAAAGTTTTTCATATTTAAGCGGTGGAGAGGCACAAAGAGTTTTAATAGCAAGAGCAATAGCACAAGATACTAAATATTTAGTTTTAGATGAACCTATTTCACATCTTGATATAAGATATCAAGTTGAAGTTATGGAAACATTAAAAAAATTAAACAAGGAAGAAAATAAAACAATTATAGCTATTTTGCATGACTTAAATCTAAGTGCAGCTTACTGTGATAAGATACTTTTAATGAAAGATGGTAAAGTTTTTGCAGAAGGAAAATCAGCAGATGTATTAACTAAAGATAATTTAAAAAAAGTCTATGATATGGATTTTTCAATTCATTATATAGATAATAGGATGTTTTTTGTTCCAGTGATTTAATAATTATTATACCTTTATATTTTTAAAGTATTGCAGAAGTGTTTTGCTATATATAAATCGATAGTTATTTTATTCCTTACATGGAATAAAATCAGTTATTGCAACTAAAAAATTCTGTGATATAATAAAATCATAAATTACCTGAGATGTTCGCGTAGCTTATCATATTCAACCTACATAACATAATCGGGATTTGCAATATAACTATGAATATTGGACTTCAGAAATTTGATTTGACATCAGCAGAAGATAATAGAATTAGTTTGCGTGAAACCCACCTGCGAGAGGCAGGTCTTGAATATATAAGTAGACGGCATGTTGGGGATTATATTAAGAGAAATCAACACTTCATTTTATGAAGTGTTTTTTTACGTATAGGAAATTTTAAAACTTTTTTCTAATATAACATTGTGTGTAAGTAAATTATATATGGGCAAGATATATTTGATATATTTTTTTGGAGGTATTAAAAATATGAAAATAACTTTTAAAGGAAATCCAGTTACATTAGTAGGTAATGATGTGAAAGTGGGAGATAGTGCTCCAGATTTTGTTCTGACAGATGCTAATTTACAAAGGGTAACTATTAAAGATACTCATGGAAAACGTATATTTGTAGTTGTACCATCAATTGATACTCCAGTATGTGATAGAGAAGTGAGAGAGTTTAATGAAGAAGCTTCGTCATTAAAGGATGTTACAGTATATGTTATTTCTATGGATCTTCCATTTGCACAGAGTAGATGGTGTGGGGCTGAAGGAATAGAAAACGTTAAAATGCTGTCTGATTTTAGAGAAAAAGAATTTGGACCTAATTATGGAGTTTATATACAAGAATTAGGGCTTCTTGCAAGAGCTGTTTTTGTTATAGATGAAAAGGATAATGTAGTATATTCAGAGTATTGTGAAGAAGTGTCTAGTGATCCTAACTATGAGGCAGCCTTAGAAGCAGTTAAAAAAATATAGATGCTTAGAACAGCTCTTTAGAGCTGTTCTAATTGTATTAAAGTTAGAGGTGAATATGATGGACTTACAGGTGGTGCAAGTCTTACTGAAACCGTAACAATTATGATGAACGGTTCTAAAGGTATGATGACAGCTATATTAAGAATATTAACAGCAGGTGTTTTGGCAGGCGTATTAATAAAATCAGGAGCAGCAACTAAAATAGCAGAAAGTATAATTTCTAAGATTGGTGAGAGTTTCAGTAATAACAGTAGCACCAATAGCTTTAGAAATAGCTAAGAAGTCAAATATAACAAAAAGTGCTATATTACTAGCAATGGTAGGTGGAGGAAAGGCAGGTAATATAATATCGCTAAATCCTAATACAATTGCTATATCAGAAAATTTAAATTTATCACTAACAAGTGTAATGTCAGCAGGAATAATTTCATCATCAACACTTAAAGATGTAATAATAAGTGGCATAAATACTTTAGGACTTCCAAGTTTTGCATTAGCACCTGTTTCAGGGATACTTATGGCAGCAACAACTGCATCAACAACTTCGGGAGCGGCAGTAGCAAGTTCAGTATTTGGTGAAACTATAGTAAGTCTTGGGGTGTCTTCACTAGCAACGGCAGCAATGATACATGTAGGATGTACAGTTTTAGATCAACTTCCACATGGTAGTTTCTTTCATTCTACAGGAGGAAGTATTAATATGGGAATGAATGAAAGACTTAAATTAATACCATATGAAGCTATTGTAGGTTTAACTATGACAATAGTTTCAATAATAATATTTGGAATAATTATGTAATAAAAAGGAGAGTAAAATCTATGAAATTTGTATTAGCACCTGATTCATTTAAAGAAAGTATGACTTCTATGGAAGCATGTTTAGCGATGGAAAAAGGAATTAAAAAAGTATTTAATGATGCAGAATGTATTAAGGTACCTATGGCAGATGGAGGAGAAGGAACTGTAGATGCTTTAGTAAATGCCACAGAAGGAAAAGTTGCCTGGGTTGAAGTAACTAATCCTTTAGGGAAAAAAATTAAAGCTAATTATGGAATCTTAGGAGATGGAAAGACTGCAGTAATTGAAATGGCTAAGGCAAGTGGAATAGAACTTATAGATAGAGCGGAAAGAAATCCTTATGTAACAACAACTTATGGAACTGGAGAAATTATTAAAGATGCTGTTAATAAAGGAATAAAACATATATTAATCGGAATAGGTGGAAGTGCAACTAATGATGCAGGTACAGGTATGCTTCAAGCTTTAGGGGTAAAACTTCTTGATGCTAATAAACAAGAAATAGCATTTGGAGGAGCTGAGCTTGAAAAAATAGAGTATATAGATAAAGGTAATTTAGATGAATTCTTAAAAGATGTAACTATTGAAGTAGCCTGTGATGTTACAAATCCCTTAGTAGGTGAAAATGGAGCATCTTATATATTTGGACCTCAAAAGGGTGCAACACCTGAAATGGTAAAAGTTTTAGATAATAATTTAAGGCACTTTGCTTTAAAGGTAAAAGAAAGCTTTGGAATTGATATAGCTGAGGTTCCAGGAAGCGGAGCAGCAGGAGGTCTTGGTGGAGCTTTACTAGGATTTTTAAATGCAGAACTTAGAAGTGGTATAGATTTAGTAATTAAATATACTAATTTAGAAGAAAAAATAAAGGCATGTGATTATATATTTACAGGAGAAGGTTCCATAGATGGTCAAACTATTTTGGGAAAGACTCCAGTAGGGGTATCTAAGTTGGGTAAAAAATATAATATACCAGTTATAGCCTTTGCAGGAAAGGTGGAACCTAAATCATCAAATCTTTATAGTGAAGGAATAAAGTCTATATGCAGCATTATGAGGGGAGTAGAAAATCTTGATGATGCTTTGAAAAATGGAGCTTCCAATTTAGAAAGAACGGTAGAAAATGTTGTTAGAATAATAAGATAAAGTATATTTATGTTTTTGAGTATGGGTCTGTATCAAAAGTTATTGAACAGAACCTATTTTTTTGTGCATTAGATGATGCATATATTAATTGTTGAAAGTATGTATAGTACTTAAGTACACTATTTTATTCAAATTAGTGCATTCCAAAATAAACAAATAACAATATAAATAGAAAAAAATAAAATAAATACTAAAAAAAAGAAATAATTAGCCGAAAATATAATATATTGTGAATGAGAGGTTTGATTATGAAGAGTATAAGAGGGAAAATTTTACTACCAATGATTATCTTACTAGTAACAGTAATAATAACTTTATATATTGTTTCAATGACAATAGCGAGTAGAGCGTTAGAAAGAACTACAGATGTAAATATGAATGAAATAGCTTTTCAAGGAGCTAAGGTGGTTGCGAGTAGAATAGAGAAAGAAAAAAATATTGTTGAAGCTTTAGCTGAAAGACAAGATATTAAAGATGAAAATAAATCAATAGATGAGAAGTTAGAAATATTAAAATCTTATGTTGAGAAGTATGGATACATTAAGGTTGGAATTTCTGATTTACAAGGAAATATAAAGTATAGTAATGGAAATGAATTAAATATAGTAGATAGAGATTATTTTAAAGAGGCCAGTAAGGGAGAGGTATCAGTGTCGGAACCATTAATAAGTGAAGCTGAAAATAAATTAGTGGTAGTGTACATGTCTCCCATAAAAGTAAATGGGCAAATAGTTTCATATCTTGCTGCAACTAAGGATGGAAACCATATAAGTTCTATAGTAGAGGATATAAAAGTGGGAGATACAGGAAATGTATTTATGTTAAAGAATGATGGAACTAAAATAGCGGATCATAATAGAGAATTAGTATATAAAGAAGATAATGATATAAATAATTTGGAAAATGACTCCTCATTAGCTGAACTAGTTGAGTTAGAGAAAAAAATGATTAACGGAGAAAAGGGAAGTGGAAAGTATAAGGAAGGTAAAGTGGAAAAGTGTATTTCATTTTTACCTGTAGAAGGAACAAAGTGGTCATTAGCCATTGTTATAGAAAAGGATGAGGTTATTTCAGAATTATCTTCATTTAAGAATTCAATTAATATAATATCAGGATTAGCTTTAGTTTTGTCAATTACAATTTTATCTTTTGTAGTAAGAAAGATTAGCAAGAATATAACGACTGCTACAGAATATATATTACCTATTGCAGAAGGAGATTTTTCTGGTGAGATAGAAGATAAATATCTAAATATAAGAGATGAAACAGGCACAATGATTAAAACTATTAATAAAATGAAGGAATCCATTAAAGAGGTTATAGGGGTAGTTATGGAGAGCTCTTTAAATATTCATCAAGCTTCAGAAGAATTGATGGAGAGTTCTCAAAATATGAATTTATCGTCGTCATCTGTTTCTAGTGCAATTAAGGAAGTTGCGGCAGGAACCACATCTCAGGCAGAGGATTTGGTTAACATATCACAAGTTTTAGAAACATTTTCAAATAATTTGGATTTGGTAACAGTTTCTATTAAAGGTATAGATTATGAATCAAAGGAAATTATTAAATTAACAGAAAGTAGTAAGGATATATTTAAAAGATTATCTATAATTATTACTAATACAGAAGATGCTTTTCAAAGTTTTAGAGATAAGATTAATGTATCAACTAAAAATATCCTTAAGATAAATGAAATTTTAACACTTATTAATTCTATTTCAGAACAGACTAATCTTTTGGCTTTAAATGCTGCAATAGAGGCAGCTAGAGCAGGTGAGGCAGGAAAGGGCTTTGCAATAGTTGCAGAGGAAATAAGAGAGCTTTCAGAGCAAAGTAAAAATTCAGCTAGTAATATAACTGAGTTAATAAAAAAGATTTCTAGTGATAATGAATCTATGGTTCATACAAGTGAAAGTGTAAATGAAAATTTTAATAAACAGAGAGAAGCTATAGAAATTTCTATATTGTCTTTTAATAATATATCAGATTCAGTAGATAAAATAATACCAAGAATTAGACAAGTAGCAGATAAAAATGAAATAATCAAAAAAGATAAAGAAACAATAGTTGAAAGAGTAGAATCTACAACATCAATAGCAGAAGAGACATCTGCAGCTTCGGAGGAGATATTTGCATCATCTACTGAAATAAATAATTTGGCAAAAGAGGTTTCTAATGAAGCAAAGAAGCTTGAAGAAAGGGCTAATAGCATGCGTAAAGAAATGAATAAGTTTAAGATTTAATAATGTTAATTAAGGGATATCATATTACATAGTATGATATCCCTTAAAAGTTAATTTAGAATAGTTAGAAAATTAGCTGTGTTGAATATTTCTAGTTCATTAAACATATTATAAAGTTTTTCTATATTATCATCACAATGTTCAATGTTTTTTGAATACAAGTGACTTATTTCTATTGAATCCTCAAAACTAAAGTTAAAGTCATTATTGATAAAGCAAGTAACCTCAAGATTTTCTATTATAATAGTACTTATTATACATAATTTTATTTTAGATAATAAATCAGCATCATGAAGAGATTTCATAAAATATCTAAAAAGAAAGTATGTAAAAATATTTTCAAATTCATATAAATTATTTTTATAATATTCATTAAATTTTTTATAGTTAGTTTCATAGAAGCTAAAATCGTTATTGTTAAATAAGATGTTAGAAGAATTATTTAGAGTTTCAGTCCACTTTATATTTAATTCTTCCAATTCACTAAATATATTGAAAAATTGCTTTAGAAGGAGATGTTTTTCTTCAATATTACTTTTCTTTTCTAGTAAAGATAAAGCTAAATTATTTAAAAACTCTTGATCTAAATATTTTTTTCGTATGTGGGCTATTTTAGAAATTTCACATTCATCAATTTTTTTTTGAATATCTTCTGCAAATAGTAGTAATATTGAAAGTTTCATATTTAAATCAAATGTTGTGTTTTGAATAATATAAAAAGCAACTTCTCGTGCACCTAAAATTTGAATATAAAGATCAGCAGAAATAGTGTTATAACTTGTAACAAATTCATCATTTTCAGTAACTTCAAAAGTTAATTTCTTTGAATCTTTAAGAATTAATCTAGCAGATTCTGGACAGCTTAAAGATAAAGTTATTTCTCTAAGACTACCATATTCCTCAATTATACGAGGGAAGGTTTTGCATGTATGGCAAAGATATTCTTCTCCAAGGTTTGAATAAATATCACATAAAAGATCTTTATTTAAAAAGGCACAATTATTATTCTTTAATTTAAATCCAGGTTCATCATCCTCATATCTTATAATTTCTGAATTAAGTCTTTTCCCAAAATCAGATTTTACATTCTTATATTTACTGTAAGTATCTTCATCAATTACAATCTGCCATCCAGCACAGCAAGTATCAGTGCATTTAGATGCTATGCATTTAAAATCTTTATAATAATAAGGCATTCGTATTTTCATTAGTTATTACCTCGTTTAAGTTTTTGATACTACTATAACATTTATAAATAATAATAGTAAAGAAGAAAAAAATATCATAAAATTAACATATATATAATTTTTGTTTAAAAGTGTAATAAAGTGGTTTATAATTAATCATATAAATATTATAATGATTAATGTAAAAAGAAAAGTGAGATTTTATAATAGGTTAAGAGAGGTAAAATAATGTATCCAATAAAGTTTGAAAATTTATACTATAAAAAGATTTGGGGAGGAAGAGATTTAGAGGATTTTAGAAATAATCTCCCAGAAGGAAATATAGGAGAAAGCTGGGATGTAGCATGTCATGAAAATGGCATGAGTATAGTATTAAATGGAGAATTTAAAGGAAAAACATTAGAAGAGATTATTGATAAACAAAAGGAGAAAGTAATTGGAAATAAACTTAAGGGAATGAAGTTTCCTCTTTTAGTAAAGTTAATTAATTCAAGAGAAAAGTTATCAGTTCAAGTTCATCCTGATGATGAGTATGCAAAGAAAAATGAAAATTCATTAGGAAAAACAGAAGCTTGGTATGTAGTTGATGCTAAAGATGGAGCTGCACTAATAGTTGGAACAAAGGACTGTGATAAAGAGACTTTTAAAAAGGCTGTAGAAAATGGTGAAACAGAAAGGTATTTAAATAGAATTCCTGTTAAAAAAGGAGATTACTTTTTAATTAATAGTGGGCTTGTTCACGCAATATGCGAAGGCATAATAATTGCAGAAATTCAGCAGAATAGTGATATTACATACAGAATCTATGATTATGATAGAGGAAGAGAACTTCACATTGATAAAGCTTTAGATGTTATAAATTTTGGCTTGAAAGCTGAAGGCCAAGATGACACTTTCATTGAAAAACATGAAGGATATGATAAATGTGTGTTATGTAAGGGAGAGTATTTTACAATAGAGAAATATATTATAGAAAATGAGGTTAAGAGTAAAAGCGATGAAGATGAATTCTTTATTTTGACTTGTACAGAGGGAAAAGGAATAATTGAAACAGAAGATGGTGAAAAAATAGATATTTTAAAAGGAGATAGTATATTGATACCTGCATATTTAGGAAAATATGATGTAAAAGGTAATTTGACTATTTTGAAAACATTTATATAGTAAGTGTAAAATTATACCGTTGACACATTTGCATTTACAATGTATTATTAATCAGTAATTTAATATTATTAATTCTTATCAAGAGTGGTAGAGGGACTGGCCCGATGATACCCGGCAACCTATTTTTATAAATTAAGCAAATTTGTTTAAACTATAAAGTGTGGTGCTAATTCCTGTAGCTTTAAAGCTAGTAGATGAGAAACGAGATTTTGTTTTTTCAAGCGCTAGAGGTAAAGTCTTAGCGCTTTTTTTACGTATAGGAAATTAAAAACTTTTTTTAATAAATACACAAAGATAAAAGTTAGGAGGAGAACAAAGATGGCTAAAAATAAATTAGCTATTAAGACAATAGTTGCAATTGGTATTGGATCCGCTGTATTTATGATACTTGGTAGGTTTGGTTCTATACCAACTGGGATACCAAATACAAACTTAGAAACAAGTTATGCGTTCTTAGCATTAATGTCAGTAATATTTGGACCATTAGCTGGAGCATCTATTGGATTTATAGGACATACATTAAAAGATTTAATGATGAGCGGAAGTCCGTGGT
>CAKVFO010000112.1 GCA_934746785.1 uncultured Clostridium sp.
TAAGCAAGCAAATAACACAATGTAAAAGCCCTCCTTCCTAAAAAAGTCTTTTACTACTTGTTTATAGTTTTTGTCCATATAAACACCTCCTTTTTTATTATTTCCAAATTAAATTAAATTAATACATTCTTTCCATAATTTTATTCACATAAAAAACAGGTAAATTGTTTAAATAGTACTTATTTAAACAATTTACCCATTTAAAAATATATTATTCACCTTTAAACTTTATTTTTTCTATATCTACTCCTAAATAATAATGTTTCAAAATTTCTTTATAATTTTTTCCGTCTTTAGCCATAGCATTTGCTCCCCATTGGCTCATTCCAACTCTATGACCATATCCTTTACATTTAATCTTTATTAAATCTGAGGTAATCTCTATATTAAAATCTGTTGAATTCAAATTGAATAATTTTCTAAATTGCACTCCATCTATAGTTATATTTCCTAGTTGTATTTCTTTAACACCCTCTCCTTCTGTTCTTGAAATTATATTTATGTTGCTAACATTGTTATTATCTAATTTTGCTTCTTTATCATAACTATTGATAACTTTTATAAATTGACTTTTCTTAATATCTATCTGACTTTCAAATTTAGGTGCACTTTCTTCTCCAGGACTATCTATTGACTTTAAATAAGGCACATCTTCCGAAAAAACATCTATTGAGCTTTCTGTTTTTCCCGCACTAACTGCAAAATACTTAGGATTTTCAACCAACTCTCCTTCATACACAAGAACCTGTCCTGCTGTAGCTTCAACCGCACTTTTTATTTTATTCCAATTAGCTTCTGCAGAGGATGCTGCCCATTTAGACATTCTCTCTTCCTTTTCCATATAAACTTGACAATGTGTTGTATTACAAATATATGCCCCATGTTCTTTCGCATATTTACAAGGACTTTTTCTCATAGAAAAGCAATAAGTTCTTGCTGCAACCGCCTGTGCTTTTAATGCCTCTTCATCAAAATTTGCTGGCATCTCACCTGCTAAAACTCCTATAATATACTCTTCAGTAGATAATTCTATAACTTTATTATTCTTTTGATCATAAAGTTTTACTAGATCTTCTCCAGATACAATTAAGTCATTGTTATTGTTATAACTTATATTTTCCTCATTTAAAGTGAATTTATTCTTATCTTTATAATTTTCTTTAACAATAGCAGGCATTCCCATATATATGAATGAAAATCCAAAAAGAAAAATCAATATAAACATTGTCATAATAGCTAATAGCTTAACTTTTTTTATTATCTCATCTCTATTCATCTCTATTCACCCTATTATCCTCCTACGATTATATTGAAATTATATGCGTAATTTTTATATATATTACATATAAAAATTAACCTTTAATCTAAAAATTTAAAAAGCCAGATAAAACTAACTTTAGTTTATCTGGCCCTAGCATATACTAATATTCTTTTCTATATATATCAGCTCCCAATAGACTGAATTTCTTTTCTATATCTACATAACCTCTGTCTATATGATATATATCTTTAATGTCTGTTTGTCCATCAGCTACAAGTCCTGCTAAAATCATTGCTGCTCCTGCTCTTAAATCTGTTGCTCTAACCTCACATCCTGTTAACTTGTCAACCCCTTCTATGAATACACTTCTTCCATCAATTTTTAAATTAGCACCCATTCGTGATAATTCTGAAACATGCATAAATCTATTTTCAAAAACAGTTTCTGTAATCATACTTGAACCTTTTACAACACTTAACAAACTCATCATCTGTGGTTGCATGTCAGTGGGGAATCCAGGATAAGGCATTGTTTTTATATCTATAGGTTTTTTAGTATCTCTTCCATCAACTACTACGCTATTACCTATCTTATTAAATTTCACTCCACATTCCTTTAACTTTTCAATTAATGGTCTTACATGATCTTCATTAACTCCATTAACTACAATACAGCTATTAGTAATTGCTGCTGCCACCATAAAAGTACCAGCCTCTATCCTATCATATATAGGTGTATAGGTTACTCCTTTTAAAGATTTTACTCCATGTATAAGTACAGTTCCTGTTCCAGCACCTTCTATATCTGCTCCCATTTTATTTAAAAAATTAGCTAAATCCCAGATTTCAGGTTCTTCTGCTGCATTTTCAATTATTGTCTCTCCTTCTGCAAAAATTGAAGCCATCATTATATTTTCTGTTGCTCCTACTGAAGGAAAGTCTAAATATATTCTATTACCTTTTAATTTTTTTGCTTCTGCTACTATTAAACCATGCTCAATTCTTATGTCTGCTCCTAAAGACTTAAATCCTTTCAAATGTAAATCAATAGGTCTACTTCCTATATTACATCCTCCTGGAGATGACAATTCACAATATCCAAACCTAGCCAACATTGGTCCCATAATTAAAAATGATGCTCTCATCTTTTTTATCAAATTACTATTAGAACTAGCTGGCGATAACTTCTCAGTATTAATCGCAAGATTATCTTTTGATAATTCTACTTCACAATTTAATTCCTTTAATAAATCACATAATACAAGCACATCTTCTAATAAAGGTGCTTTATCTATAATAACTTTTTCTGGACATAAAATAGATGCTACTATAATAGGTAAAACTGAATTTTTCGCTAAACTTATATTTACTTCACCACTTAGTTTTTTCCCACCTATAATTGTTATTTTTTCCATATTTTCCTCCACAATGAATTGTTAGTATGTTGTAAATATTACTGGTGTCCCAATAATTAAGTAATTACCTGTATCATAGCTATTTAATGCAATATTAACCCTCTGTGCACCCTTTAAATAAGCCATTCCAACATAACCATTATGAATATTTAGGGTATCTATCTTATTTATCTGATGTAAACTTTTTATTTTATCTAACTTCTCATCTATATTATTTATCTTTCCCTTAATATATTGAAAATATCTTATATCAAATATATTTTTACCTTGTAATTTAGTTAATTCTTTCATTAAATTTGATATTGCTATTTCTTCGTTATAATTTATTATTGTAAAATATACCATAGTATCATTATTGTTAGAAATAAACTTTAAATTCAATTCTTCCGAGCTAGTCCTAATATTTATTTCATCATTATCTTCTTGTACTTCTTTATTTAAATTTGACTTTAATACCTTTTTAACATCTTCAATTACATCTTTTTTCTTTGCATTAACCCTATAAACAGATCTAACACCATTTTCTTGAAATATAAAATCTTCCTTTACTTGCTCTTTTATATCTTCTAAATTTAAGTTATTTAATAAGGAACAAGTCCTCACAGAATTGTAATAAAAAGGAAATAAGAATATTAGAATAAGGCATATCTTAAACTTCATATTTCATTCCACCTTTCTTCTTAATTATTCTCACATCTCCTTTTTTTATTCAATTTTATCTATACTATAATATATAAACTAATAATATTTTTGTGAGTAATATTATTAATATAGTCTTTAAAAGAAAAGAGCTTATTGCTAAAATTAACCATTTTAACAATAAGCTCTTTAATATAATTTGTTATAGCTATTTAGAATTACCTTTAAAATTAATTCTTAATTCTGCTCTTTCTAAAGATGACTTAGCACGTTCAACATCGTATATTGATTGTTCTTTAAGCCTTTCAATAGCCCTATCTTTTGCCTTTTTAGCTCTTTCTAAATCTATTTCATCTTTAGTTTCAGCAGCATCACAGCAAAAAACAGCTTCATCATCAGATATATTAACCACACCTTTAGATGTAAATAATTCCGTTTTATTTCCATCTAAATCTTCTAATATAGTGATATTTGGCACTATACTAGTTATCATAGGTGCATGACCAGCCATAACTTCTAATTTTCCATCCTTAGACTTAATAAATATTTTAAATATATTTTCTTTTACAATTATATTATTAAGTGTTATTATCTTCACCTTTAAAGTTTTGGACATTTTTATCAGCCCCTTATACTAAAGTCTTTGCCTTTTCTACAGCTTCCTCAATAGTACCTACAAATAAGAATGCTGATTCTGGCAGATCATCATACTTTCCTTCTAGAATTTCTTTAAATCCTCTCACAGTTTCTTTTACTGGGACATACTTACCTTTAAGGCCTGTAAATTGTTCCCCTACTGTAAATGGTTGAGATAAGAATCTTTGAATCTTTCTAGCTCTATTTACTACTGCCTTATCTTCTTCAGATAATTCATCAACACCTAAGATTGCAATTATATCTTGTAACTCTCTATATTTTTCTAGAATATTCTTAACTTGTGTAGCTACTTCATAGTGTTCTTGACCAACAACTCTTGGATCTAATATTCTTGAAGTTGATTCTAAAGGATCAACTGCTGGATATATACCAAGTTCTACGATACTTCTTGATAAAACTGTTGTTGCATCTAAGTGTGTAAATGTCGTTGCTGGAGCTGGATCTGTAAGGTCATCCGCTGGAACATATACAGCTTGAACCGATGTTATAGATCCACTCTTTGTTGATGTAATTCTTTCTTGAAGAGCACCCATTTCAGTTGCTAAAGTTGGCTGATATCCAACTGCTGATGGTATTCTTCCTAATAAAGCTGAAACTTCTGAACCTGCTTGTGTAAATCTAAATATATTATCTATAAATAGAAGTACGTCTTGTCCTTGATCTCTAAAATACTCAGCCATTGTAAGTCCAGTTAATGCAACTCTCATTCTTGCTCCAGGTGGCTCATTCATTTGACCAAATACTAAGGCAGTCTTATTAATAACTCCTGAATCCATCATTTCATGATAAAGATCATTACCTTCTCTTGATCTTTCACCAACACCTGTAAATACAGATAAACCACCATGTTCTTTAGCTATATTATTAATTAACTCTTGAATTAATACAGTCTTTCCAACACCTGCACCACCAAATAAACCTATCTTACCACCTTTTTGATATGGTGCAAGTAAATCTATAACCTTAATTCCTGTTTCAAACATTATAGGCTCAACTGACTGTTCTTTAAAGCTTGGAGCTGGTCTATGTATAGGATATTTTTCTTTACTTTCAACAGCTTCTTTGTTATCCATAGGATTACCTAAAACATTGAATAATCTTCCTAACACTTCTTCTCCAACTGGTACAGCTATAGGTTTTCCAGTATCAACTGCGTCCATACCTCTTCTTAATCCTTCTGTTGCTTCCATAGCTATAGCTCTAACTATATCATCACCTACGTGTTGTTCTACTTCTGCTACTAAAGTCTCTTCGCCTAAATTAATGTGTATAGCATTATATAGGTTAGGAAGAGAATCAGAATCAAATTTTATATCAATTACTGGTCCAATTACTTGAACAACTTTTCCTATCTTCCCAGGCATCTAATGTACCTCCTTACTATTTTTGAGCATCTGCTCCACTAACAATTTCAGTTATTTCTTGTGTTATCATCGCTTGTCTTATTCTATTAAACTTAATATTTAAATCATTTAAGATATCATTTGCATTACTTGTTGCGCCATCCATTGCGTTCATTCTTGAACTTTGTTCACTGCATTTTGCACTAAGCATAAGTCTTCTTAGTTTACCTTTTATATAAATTTCTAAAGAATCTGTTAAAACCGATTTATAATCAGGTTCTATAATAACTTCTCCTGATTCTCCTTCAATTTTCTCAATAGGTAAAAGTCTTTCTGACTTAACAACTTGTTTAACTGGTGATATAAAATCAGTATAAACTATATTAACTTCAGAAACTTCTTCCGCTTTAAAAAGGCTTAATGCTTTTTCACAAATAACCTTTACCTCTTTTGTAGTCGGAATATCAGGAATATCAACATATTCAGCTATTGATTCAAAACCTGCTTTTTTAACATAGCTAATTCCTTTTGAACCTACCGTAATTACACAAATATCTTCCTGATTATCTTTAACTAATTCAGATAAATATGAAATAACAGCATTATTATATCCACCACATAGACCTTGATCAGATGTAATTAATATATATAATTTCTTACTGATATTATTACCTACAAAATATGGATTTTCATAATCCTCAACTTCAACTCCAGCTAATTGTTTAACTATCTTTTCAGCAGCTTTCATATATTCTTCGTTAGCAGATAATTCTCTTCTACATCTTCTAAGCTTAGAAGTGGCAACAAGCCCCATGGCATTTGTTATTTTTCTAGTACTTTGTACTGATTTTATTCTTCTTTTAATTTCTATCAGTCCCGCTGCACCCAATATTTCCACCTCCTAAAGAATTGCATAGCTTAAATAAGCTATGCTTCTTGTAAAAATATCTTTTTATAATTAACTATGACTTCATCTAACTTAGATTTTATTTCATCAGTTAATACTTTTTCTGTAAGAATCTTTCTTCCAAGATCTCTTTCATGTGTATCCACATATTCTAAAAATCCTTTTTCAAACTTTCTTACATCACTTACTTTTATATCTGAAAGGAAATCATTAACTGCTGCATAAAGAATCATTATTTGCTTTTCAACATCCATTGGTTGATATTGATCTTGCTTTAAGATTTCTGTTAATCTCTTTCCTTTTTCTAGTCTTCTTGTTGAATCCTTATCAAGGTCTGAACCAAATTGAGCAAAAGCAGCAAGTTCTCTATATTGAGCTAATTCAAGTCTTAATGTCCCTGAAACTTGTTTCATTGCTTTAATTTGTGCACTACCACCAACTCTAGAAACTGATATACCCGCATTAACTGCTGGTCTTTGACCTGAATAGAATAAATCTGTTTCTAGGAATATTTGACCATCTGTTATTGATATAACATTTGTTGGTATATATGCAGTAACATCTCCTGCTAATGTTTCAATTATAGGTAATGCAGTTAAAGATCCTCCACCATATTCAGGTGCAAGTTTTGCTGCTCTTTCAAGCAATCTTGAATGAATGTAGAAAACATCTCCTGGATATGCTTCTCTTCCTGGTGGTCTCTTTAATAATAATGACATCGCTCTATAAGCAACTGCATGCTTTGATAAATCATCATAAATTATTAATACATCTTTACCTTGGTGCATAAAATGCTCACCCATACTACAACCTGCATAAGGTGCTAAGTATTGTAATGGTGCTGAATCAGATGCTGTTGAACTAACAACTATTGTATAATCCATAGCTCCCATTTCAGTAAGAGTATTAACTATATTTGCAACTGTTGATTGTTTTTGTCCAATAGCAACATATATACAAATTACATCTTTACCTTTTTGATTTATTATAGTATCAATACCTATTGCAGTCTTACCTGTTTGTCTATCTCCTATAATAAGTTCTCTTTGTCCTCTACCAATTGGAATCATTGAATCAATAGCTTTGATACCAGTTTGTAAAGGTTCATTTACAGAACTTCTCTCAATAATTGAAGGTGCTGGTATTTCAATTGCTCTAGTTTCAGTTGTATTTATAGGTCCTTTTCCATCTATTTCTTCACCTAATGAATTAACAACTCTTCCAATTAAAGCTTCACCAACTGGAACTTGAACTATTTTATTAGTTCTCTTAACAATATCTCCTTCTTTGATTCCTTCTTCAGATCCAAGTAAAACGCATCCTACATTATCTTGTTCTAAGTTAAGAGCCATTCCGTATATATTATTAGGGAATATTAAAAGTTCACCTTCCATACAATCATCTAATCCATAAACTCTAGCAATACCATCACCAACTTGGATTATTGTACCAGAATCTACTGTTTGAATTTCTTTTTCATACTTTTCTATTTCTTTTTTTATAATAGAAGTTATTTCTTCTGGTTTAATATTCATGGACTCACCTCTATTCTCGTTTAAGCATTATTTCTTTCATCTCGTCTAACTTAGATTTTACTGTTCCATCTATAACATCATTTCCAACTCTAACGAAGACTCCACCTAAAATGCTCTTGTCCACTTCTGTGGTTATAATAATATTTTTATCATACTTTTGTTCCAACTTTTGTTTTAACGCATCTCGTTCACTATCGAGCATAGGAACTGCAGTTTTTACTACTGCTTTCAAAGTATTCATTCTTTCAAGATGGATTTTTTCCATCTCATTTAACTTCTCTCTAATATATGATATTCTATCCTTCTCAATAAGTATTATTAAAAATGAAAGTAATTCATTATCAATTTTTCCCTTAAAAATATTAATAAATGTTTGTTTCTTCTTTCTTGTACTTATTTGAGGATGTTTTATTACTTCTTGAAAATCTTTATTATTATCTATCAAGTCACATATTTTTCTAAGATCTTCTAGAAATTCTTCTACTTTGCCTTTTTCTTCTGCAATCTCATACAATGCTAAGGCATATCTTTTATCCAAATATTCATACATTTTAATTACCTACCTTATTAATAAAATCATTTATAAGGTTTCTTTGAGTTGAATCTTCAACTTTTTCATCTAATGCTTTTGCTGATAACTCAATTGCTAAATCTACAACTTGCTTTTTAAGTTCTGCCTCAGCCTTTTCTTTTTGACGATCAATTTCAACCTTGGCTCTTTCCATAACCGCCTTAGCTTCTTTGTTTGCATCTTTAACTATTTCATCATAAATCTTATTAGCATCATTTTTCTTGCCTTCTATTATCTTATTACCTTCATCTTTTGCTGAATTAAGTATTCTCTTGTTCTCAACTAAATAGATTCTTGCTTTTTCTTCTGCTTCATCAGCCTTAGATATTTTATCTTCTATGTAGTTTTGTCTTTCATCTATTGAAGCCTTTACCTTATCCCATAAAAAGTGCTTTAATATTAATACTAATATGACAAAGTTAATTAAAGTTAATAAAATAATAGACGGATTTAATCCTAAAGCTTCCATACTTATAGCCTCCCTTCGGAGTCAATTTAATCAACTCTAAAAAATTATTTTACACCAACAAATATTAGAATTATAGCTACAACTAGTCCATATATTGCAGTTGCTTCTGCAAGACCTGCTCCTAAAACGAATAAACTTTGAATTTTTCCTGATGCTTCTGGCTGTCTAGCAATTGCTTCTGTTGCCTTTCCTGTTGCTATACCTATACCTACTCCTGCTCCAATTCCTGATAATGCAGCTAAACCTGCTGCGATAGCTGTTAAATCCATTGTTCTTCCTCCTTAAAAATCTTCATTAATGTTCAGCTGTTGCTTTGATATTTGCCATTGTTAAATATCCAAATACCAATACTTGAATTAACCCATCAAATACATCGAAATATCCATGTAATATTATTGGAAATCCTATACCACTTGCCCAGAAGAATCCCTCTAATGCTTCATAAACAAGGTCAATCAAGATTGTTCCTGCTAGCATATTTCCAAAAAGTCGTAATGCTAGAGAACACGGTAAAACTATTCTTTCCATTATATTTATCGGTAAAAATAATGAGAATGGTTTTAAATATGCTTTGAAGTATCCCTTAACTCCATTTCTTTTTAATGCTGTTGCATTAAGAACTAAAAATGTTGATAAGCCTAAGCCAAAAGTTACTCCTAAACATTTAGTTGGTGGGGCTATTCCTATTAATCCGCTTAAATTAAGAACACACAGATAAACCATAAGTGTTCCTATATAAGGAACAAAATTCAAGAAGTCTTCCCCCATATTTCCCTTAACTAAATCTTCAATAAATTCATAAAGCATTTCTAATACGACTTGCTTTTTTGATGGCTTTTTACTGTTAAGGTTTCTAGTTAAAAGAAAGGCACTTACGCCTAAAATTGCTATAACAATCCATTGCCATAGAATTTCCATAGTAATAAGAACTTGAAAACCGCCAATATTAAATTCAAATATAGGCTTTAGCTCCATTATTCCCATTTCTAAGCACTCCCTTCTTAAATTTTTATACAGAATCCTTCTATCAGGAAGTTAAGCATAAAACCAATTAAATATGATATAACAAGCTTAAAGTCGTGCATAATAGGAAATATCAATGATACTATTAAACAAATTCGTATAAAAGTTGTAATTAAGATTTGAAAAGTACCCCTACCTATCCATTTCTCAACAACAATAGATCTTGAAATATAGCCTATTAATCCTACTAACATTCCTATACAAAAGGTAACTGCTATCTGCAGATTGAAAATTAGTCCAATAATTAAAGACATAAATAATCCACAAATTATATTGTATTTGGTAATTCTTTTTTGAAGTTTATTCATCTCTTTACTCATTTAACTCCTTCATTCTTTCGACCCTGTTATTATATATCCTGCTTAAATTTAAAGTAACCTTTATATACGTTCAAATTCTGTTAAATTTCCTCATTTTACAGAATATTAATGAGATTTATTCCAAATATCTCAACCAAGATAACTATTAATACGACATGCATAAATCTTATCTACCTTATTCATTTGAAAGAATTTTCAGACTTTTTGTTTTTTTATTAACCTCTTTTGAAAATGTTATCATTTTTTTCTATATTAATTTATATTTAAATTTCAATTTATTTTTTTCAAATTTAATACTTTAATTAAATTTATATCTTTTTATTACTTTTAATGGTCTTTATGCAATTGAAATAAGTTTATATTACTTATTCATAAAATTCATATTATATTAACTAAAACTTTTAAACTACATACCTATTATAATTATATATATATAATTCTCTACTTTACATATTATATATACTAACTTTTAAACAAATAAAAATAGCAGTAAATTACTTTTATGATACTTTTGATAAAGTTTTCGCAAGTAATTCACTACTATAATTAACTATTATTATCTTTCAAATTCATCTACTTCTTTATCAGAAAGATCAAAATACTTTAGTATTGCATCCGTTATTCTTTCAGACGCCTTACCATCCCCATATGGATTTACAGCCTTACTCATAGATTCATATGCTTTTTCATCATTAATTAACTTATTAGCTTCTTGAACTATTTTTTCAACATTAGTTCCTACAAGTTTAACAGTTCCATACTTAACTGCTTCTGGTCTTTCAGTAACATCTCTTAATACAAGAACTGGCTTTCCTAAGTGAGGAGCTTCTTCTTGTAATCCACCTGAATCTGTCATTACCATGAAACACTTATTC
>CAKVFO010000113.1 GCA_934746785.1 uncultured Clostridium sp.
AAAGTAAAACGTGAAATGCTCGCAGCATAAAATTGATTTAATTTTTTTATTTATAATGAGAGCTTTATTAAGTGCACTGCTTTTTCAGCGCAGCAAACACTTTTTTCAGCCATGCAAAAGGTTCTAAAAGCAAAATAATTTCCTATAGAATACAATTTAATTATTTTGCCTTTCGGTTCTTTTGCAGCCTTAAAGTACCTTTGATAAGAAATCCTTAGTTCTTTCATTTTTAGGATGATTGAAAATTTCATCAGGTGTCCCTTCTTCTAATATATTTCCTCCATCCATAAAGAAAATTCTATCTCCTACTTCTCTGGCAAATCCCATTTCATGAGTAACAACAACCATTGTCATTCCTTCATTAGCAAGCTTTTTCATTACATTTAAAACTTCACCAACCATCTCAGGATCTAAAGCTGAAGTAGGCTCATCAAATAACATAACATCTGGTTCCATAGCTAAAGCTCTTGCAATTGCAATTCTCTGCTTTTGACCTCCAGATAAGGAAGATGGATAAGTCTCAGCTTTATCTTTTAATCCTACCATATCCAGTAAGCCTTCTGCCTTCTCCCTAGCTGCTTTTGGTTCCATTTTTTTAACCTTAATAGGAGCCAATGTTATATTATCTATAACCTTTTTATGAGGGAATAAATTAAATCCTTGGAAAACCATTCCCATGTTTTCTCTTAACTTATCAATATTCACCTTTTTATCTGTAATATCATTACCTTCAAACACTATCTTTCCATCTGTTGGAATTTCCAAGAGATTTAAGCATCTTAAGAATGTAGACTTTCCTGATCCTGAAGGGCCTATTACAACTACAACTTCACCCTTTTTTATATGAGTATCTATACCCTTTAAAACTTCATTTTTGCCAAAACTTTTATGTAAATTTGTAATCTTAATCACTAGTCTTCATTCTCCTTTCAAGATAATTCATAAGTCTTCCTAATGAGAAAGTTAATATAAAGTAAAACACAGCTGCAACCATTAATGGTTCCAAAGAAAGATATGTAGCTCCTTGAACTATCTTAGCTGAAAAAGTCAACTCTCCAACTCCTAAAACAGAAGCCATTGACGATTCTTTAATAACAGCTACAAATTCATTCCCGATTGCAGGTAAAATATTTTTAATAGCTTGTGGGAAAATTATAAGCCTCATAGTCATAGCTTTCGACATTCCCAAGCTTCTTGCTGCTTCTGCTTGTCCCTTATCTACGCCTTCAATTCCAGCTCTGATAATTTCAGCAACATAAGCAGCAGAATTTAAAGCAATAGCAACTATTGCTGCAGTTAATGCATCAACATCAATATTAAATATTAACTTTGTACCAGAATACACCATCAATATTTGTAACAATATTGGTGTTCCTCTAATAACTTCTACATATATACCTGCAATAACTTTTAAAGGTTTGATTCTCCAAATTGATATATTAGAATCCTTCATTAAAAATAATATTGCCCCAAGAATAGTTCCAATACATACAGTGATAAGTGATATAACTAAAGTAAGCCCAACTCCAGTTAAATATTTAGGAAAATAATTTTCTAAAAATCCAAAACTAAACATAATAATTTCCCCCTGTGCTGCGTCTACTTATTTGCAACCTGATTTTTAGCAGCTAAATCATTTGCTTCAAGAATATACTTATCTAAGTCTCCTGAATCCTTTAATCTTGCAATTGTTTTATTTATTGATTCCACTAATTTAGTTGAACCCTTTTTAACACCAACTGCATTTCCGCCACCCTCAGCTTCAAAAGCAATTTCAGATACTGCAAGTTCAGAATTATTTTCTACTGCCATTGCTGCTACTGGCTTTTCAGTTATAATTGCATCTACTTTTCCAGTTTTTAATGTTAATATTAATGAATTAACATCTTGTAATAATGATAAATTACCACCCTTAACTTCTTCTTCAGCAATTTGTTGCTGAGTAGATCCTAATTGTGCTCCAATAGCTTTTCCATCTAAATCTGATATTACTTTTAATTTATCTACATTATCCTTTTTAGCTAAAACTGCATGATTTGCTTCATAATAGATATCTGAGAAATCTACCTGTTCCTTTCTTGAATCTGTTGGATTCATACCTGAAATAACTGCATCAACTTGATCAGCCTTAAGAGCTGATATTAAAGCATCAAAATCCATTTCCTTAATCTCTAACTCAACGCCTAAGTCTTTAGCAATTTCATTTGCAAGATCAACATCAAATCCGACTACCTTATCTTTCCCATCAATTACTGCATGAAATTCATAAGGTGCATAGTCTGCTGACATTCCAACTACTATCTTTCCATTTTCTTTAATAACTTCTAATTTATCTTTATTTGATTTAGTTGAATTACCACATCCAACTAATGAAACTGTCATAACACCTGCCATTAAAACACTTAATACAACTTTTAAAAATTTCTTCTTCATTTTAGCTCCTCCACTTTTCCTTTTATCTGTAGGTATGATTATACACTACTACTTTATATTTATGCAATACTTTTCTGATATTTTTTATTTTTTTCTTATAAATATAATATCTCCAAACATTCAAATCCTCATTTTTGCATATTTTTCTTTGCTGAGCTCAGTATTTATGCATTATTTATGCATAAATTAATGTATATTTTGTATTCATTTTTTATTCACAAGGAACATTAAATATGCATTATCATAAAATATAGTAATTATAAATATGAATATAGAGGTTTAAAAATGACTGATTACAAACAAAGACACTTATTCCCTGGTGGAAATACATCAAAAGGATTCTACTCATTCTACAGATATATATTATCTCAAGAAGATTCTAATAGAATCATCTGCATAAAAGGCGGCCCTGGAACAGGAAAATCTTCTTTTATGAAAAAAATAGGTAAACATTTCGGCGAAATGGGTTATTCAATTGAATATCATCATTGCTCATCAGATAATACTTCTCTTGATGGAGTTGTAATTCAAGAATTAAAAGTTGCACTTTTAGATGGAACTTCCCCTCATATTGTTGATCCAATCAACCCTGGAGCTGTTGATGAAATCTTAAATGTTGGAGTTGCTCTTGACTCTAAATTCTTAGCTAAAAATAAGAAAGATATAATAAAAATAAATAAAGAAATAGGAAAAAGCTTCAAACGTGCATATAGGTTCTTAGGAGCTGCTAAATCTATTCATGAAGATTGGAGTATATTAAATTCTGAATCATTAAAACCTTTTGCTGTTTCTGATTTAATAGATACTATCTTCAGTTCACTACCTATTGATGACTCAAAACCTGGCCATGGTAATGATCGTCATATCTTCTCTACAGCCTTTACTCCAAATGGAATTGTAAGCTTTAATGAGGAATTATCAAAAGAAGTTGAAAATTTAATCGTAATAAAAGGTGGTCCTGGACTAGGAAAATCTGAAATATTAAGAAAGGTTGGATCTCGTCTTCAAAAGTCTGGCTACTTTGTAGAATATCTTCATGATCCATTTATTCCAGAAAGAATTGAAAATATACTTATTCCTGAAGCTTCAATTGGAATTTTCACTTCAAATGAAATAAGCAATATTAATTATCCATCAGTAACTTATAGTATGTCTGACTTCTGCAACAACTCTTCATTACTAGATAGAGTTGATGAAGTTTTATATGATCAAAAACAATTTGATGCATTAGTAGCAAAAGGATTATCATGTATTAAAAATTCAAAAGCTCTTCATGACAAACTTGAAAGCTTCTATATACAAGCTATGGATTTTTCTATAGTTGATAAGTTCTTTGATGAAACAGTAAAGAAAATTGAAACCTATATCTAAATGTTTTTGATGAAAGAATTAAATAGAACGTAACTTACTTCTATTAATGTCGGATGTGGTTGGAAGACATCCTGTACTCCTAAATACAAAGTGGCTGATGCCACGCTTTTCAGTGCAGGAAGCCACTTTGTTACAGCCTGTCAAAAGGTTCTAAAAGCAAAATGGGAGGATAGAAGTAATATTTTTATGCTCCAAATCACAACCAGTCGCTTAAAAATATTACTTCTACCTCCTTAAATACTAACGGAAATTTTGCTTTTCGGTTCTTTTGCGCCTACAATTATTTTTTATAACTATTTTATAACTGCTAATCTATGAAGTGCTCTTGTACACATAATATATTTAACTAAATTAGGAGTATCTTTTAAATCATCAAGTAATACTACTCCATCAAATTCAAGTCCTTTTGCGTAATAAGCTGGAAGTAACACAAGACCACCTTTGTATATCATATCTTCTTTATCAAACGTCACCATCTTTATCTTAGGTTTTAATTGATCTGATATTTCTTTAAGCTGTTCTTTATCCTTAGTTATTATAGCTATACTTTCTAATCCTTCATCTTGAAAGTCTTCAATTATAGCTAATATAGTCTCTATCTTTTCATCTAAAGATTCAATCTTTTCTTCCATAACTTCATGACCATGTCTTACAAGAGGAACAATCTTATTTTCATCAAGGAATCTATTAGCATATTCCATGATTTCTTGAGTTGATCTATAACTCTTATTTAAACTAAACTCTTCTACATTGTTTCCAAATAATTCACTTAAGTTTAACATTGATGGATTTTCCTCTGTCTTAATTAACCTCTGATTAGAATCTCCAACTATAGTATAACTTCTGCATCCTGTAAGCTCTTTAATAAGCTTAAATTGTGTCATATTATAATCTTGAGCTTCATCAATAACAACATGCTTATATTCCTTACTACACTTCTTACCTTCGAGTTTAACCATTAAATAAAGTATACCTGCAAGATCCATATATCCTAAATGTTCAGTATTGCTTATTCTCTTATATAAACTTATACAATCTTCATTATCTATCCAAGCATTAAGTTCTTCTTTGGAATTCATTAGCCCTCTTACTATTTCTCTTATTCTAATCCTTCTTCTAAAGTCTAAATCATTCTTTTGAATTTCAAATTCTTCCTTTGTTATTTCAGCCATCTTAGCTTTAATTTCATTATTAAGTTCTCTTACCAGCTCATCCCTCTTATCCTTTATCTTAGATATAAGTATTCTCTTTATCTTAGCAGACCTTCTGAATAAAGGCATGTGTGCATAATACTTAGTAAACAGTTCCTTAATTTCTTCAACTGAAACAATTTCTTCACCAAAGAAAGTAACTGGCTTTATATTAAAATAATTTTCATTCATATCTTCAATTGTATTATCTAAAAGATCAATAAATGACTTAGATGCCTTATATTTATATTCTTCTAAAGCCTCTTCCTTGCCTATCATTGCTTCTTCAATATATTCCGAAAATCCTTTAATAGGTTCATTCAATCCTATTTCATCTATAGCAAAGTTTTGGAATGTAGTTTGAGTTATTCCACCTTCTTCACCTAATGAAGGTAAAACTTGTGCTATATAATCCATAAATATATCATTAGGACCTAAAACAAGTACCTTATCTCCAAACTGCTTTCTATTATTATACAAAAGATATGATACTCTATGGAGAGCTATAGTTGTTTTTCCTGAACCAGCAACACCATTAACAACAACAACCTTATTCTTAGGAGCTCTAATTATATTATCCTGTTCTTCTTGTATTGTCATAACAATATCCTTAAGCTTATCCTCTGAATTCTTAGTTAAAACCATTTGAAGAATATCATCCTTAACATCTAGCGCTGAATCAAATATTCCCTTAAGTTCACCTTTCTTAACAACTATTTGTCTTCTTCCTAAAAGATTAGCTTCTATTTCCCCCTCAGGTGACATATAGCTGCTCTTTCCTAAAGTTCCTTTATAAAATAAAGATGCTACAGGTGCTCTCCAGTCTATAATTACTGGTTCGTAATTTTCTTCAGTAGTCATACCAAACCTTCCAATGTATATATCTTCTGCACCTTCATCTTCCTCAGTAAAGGTAATTTTTCCAAAGTAAGGACTATCCTTTAATATGTTAAATTCTTTTAATCTCTTATCTATTGTTCTATAAGCTTCTTCTTTTACATATCTCTCATGATCAAAGTATTCAGTAACTTTATCCTCATCATCCTTATACTCCTCTAAATACTCTTTTCTCGATTTAACAATATATTCAGTTATATATTTTCTCTTTGCTATATAACTTAATGTTTCTATATTTAAAAGATTAACTGTATCTTGTAATTTCTCTTGTTCAATTAAAAATTCCATATCTCTATTCATTATAGAATTAACTCCTCTCAAAAGTAATTTTAAAGATTAAAAAGGCTGCCTCAAAATAATTATCAAAACTTTGAGACAGTCCTTACTTTATAAAATCTTTAAACTATTCAATAATCTCATCTATCACTTGAGATTTATCTTCTTCTTTTATATCAGTTGAAACAACTTCTTGTGTTTCTTCTGAACTTTCTTTTTCACCTTCGATAGCTGCTTCTTCCTTAGGTTCTTCTTTCTTTAATTCTGGATAAACTTCATAAACTATTTCCATAAATTCATCTCCAAAAATAGTTTCTTTTTCAAGAAGAACTCCAGCAACTTTATCTAGTAATCCCCTATTACTTACAAGTATTTCTTTAGCCTTTTCATGACATTCTTTGACTATCTTTAATACTTCTTCATCTATTATTGTAGATGTTTCTTCACTACAATTTCTCACTGCTCTTCCATCAAGATATCTATTTTGAATAGATTCTAATGCTACCATATCAAATCTATCACTCATTCCATATACAGTTACTATTCCTCTAGCAGTTTGAGTAGCTCTTTCAATATCATTTGATGCACCTGTTGTAATTTCACCAAATACAACTTCTTCAGCAGCTCTTCCTCCTAAAAGTGTTGTAATCTGATTATATAATTCTTCCTTAGTACTTAAGTACTTTTCTTCTTCTGGAAGCTGCATTGTATAGCCTAACGCTCCCATAGTTCTCGGAACTATAGTTATCTTGTGTACTGGGTCAGTTCCCTTTAATAGTGCAGCTACAAGTGCATGCCCTACTTCATGGAATGCAACTGTCTTCTTTTCTTTTTCAGAAAGAATTCTATCTTTCTTTTCCTTACCTGCAATTATAACTTCAACCGCATCTCTTAAATCTTCTTGCAGCACTTTCTTTCTTCCATGTTTAACAGCTCTTAATGCTGCTTCATTAACTATGTTAGCTAAATCTGCTCCTACAGCACCTGGAGTACCTTTAGCAACCTCAGTAAGGTTAACTTCTGGATCTAAATTTACATCTTTAGCATGTACTTTTAATATTGCTTCTCTACCTTTAAAATCAGGTCTATCAACAATAACTCTTCTATCAAATCTTCCTGGTCTAAGTAATGCTTTATCTAATATTTCTGGTCTATTAGTAGCGGCTAATATTACTATACCTTTTGATGAATCAAATCCATCCATTTCTGATAATAGCTGATTAAGAGTCTGTTCTCTTTCATCATTACTTTGCATTTGGTTATCTCTGCTCTTACCTATAGCATCAATTTCATCTATGAAAATTATACATGGTGCCTTTTGTACAGCATCCTTAAATAACTCTCTAACTCTTGAAGCTCCAACCCCTACAAACATTTCAACAAAGCTTGAACCAGATAGTGAGAAGAATGGTACCTTTGCTTCTCCAGCAACTGCTTTAGCTATAAGTGTTTTTCCTGTACCTGGAGGTCCTACTAAAAGAACACCTTTAGGAAGTTTAGCTCCTATTTCTGTATACTTTGATGGATTATTTAAAAAACTAATAACTTCTTCTAACGACTCCTTAGCTTCTTCTTGTCCTGCTACATCATCAAAAGTTACCTTTATTTCATTTTCCACATATACTTTAGCATTGTTTTTACCTATATTTCCTAATCCACCACTCATTTTTCCTGAAAGCTTACTAGCAAATAACTTATAAATTATAAATAAAAATATTATTGGCCCAACTAAAGAAAATAACATATTAAGCCAAACTGACTCTTTAGGATTCTTACCTATAAAGTTTATTTCTCCATCATCAACTAATTTTTGAATTAATTGTTGATCATTAAGATTTGGAGTATATAGAGTTTTACCTGCATATTCAGTTCCACTCTTTGGTGTAATTATTAAATTATCAGTTGAAATAACTATATCCGAAATTTCTTTATCATCTACCATTTCTAAAAACTTATTATATGAAATTTCTTTATTTGTATATATTTCTCTTGAATATGTTGCAGCAAGTACCATAAGTGTTATTATCACCATATACATTACTAATGTATTTCTCGTCTTCTTCTGACCTCTTCTAGGTTCATTATTATTCATAATACATCCACCTCTTTCCTTAGTTAAAAAAATCATCTTATATATTATTATTACCAAACTATTATCTAACAAAACCAAAATCACTAAATGGATATACTCTTATTTGTGCTTTAGCTTTTATATCGCTACCATCTATGTATGGATTTTTCCATCTTCTTGCATCATAAGATATTGCTCTATTATCTCCTAAAAAGAAGTATTTTCCTTCTGGAACTTCAAACTCCCCGCTAATATCATCAGAATTCTTAACATAATCTTCTTCTAATTTTTCTCCATTTACATATACAGTACCTTTTACTATTTTTATCTTATCTCCTGGAAGACCTATAAGTCTCTTTATTAATACATCATTAAGTTCATCAGAATCAAAAACTAATATGTCTCCTCTTTTAAGATTATCCAAATTATATACCCTTGTTACAAAAAGTTGGTCCCCTTCATTCAATGTTGGTATCATTGACCCAGAAGGAATATAAACTTTAAATATTAGGAACTGTTTTATTAAAAGAGCTAGAACCAGTGCAATAGCTATTGGTATTACCCATTCAAAAAAGAAATTTCCTTTCTTTTCTTTATTAACTTCCTTCACACTACCTTTAACAGCAATAGGCTCTGAATATTCACTTTTCTCTTTAGATTCATTATAATCCATTAATCACTCCACATCCCTTTCATTTTATCAGCTATCTCCTGATTTCTAATATTTGTTTTTTCCTCATCTAATAAGAAATAATTGTTCTTGTATATTAAACAATCTCCTTCACTTACTTTTCCTATAACATTATCCTTTTCAACATTAATCATATTTCCATCTGGAGTTTCAAGTATAATGTAGTCTCCTTCAAATCTGTCAACTATATATAATTTGTCCATCTATCTAGGGCTCCCTTCCTTATAGATATACAGATTTAGTATAACATAATTATCTATTAATTTAAAATTAAAATATTTTTTTGTAAATTTATATGCTACAAAGAAAACTACAGCCACGCTGTAGTTTTCTTGTATACTTTTATGATTATTATCTATAGCCATCCATTATATCTCTCATAATTTCTGATGTCGGTCTTGGTGTAAATGTTATTGCATTTGCACCTGCTTCTATAGTTTCTCTAATAGTTTCTGAAGTTGAGCCTCCAGTAGCTATAACGGGCATTTGTGGATAGCTTTCTTTTATTTTTCTAACTATTTTAGCCGTATCTTTTCCTCCTGATACATTTAATATTGTAGCTCCTGCTTCAATCCTATCTCCTATATTATCACTTTCTGATACTATAGTTACTATTACAGGAATATCAATTGTATCTCTCATCTTACGTATAACTTCATTTGATGTTGCTGCATTAACAACAACTCCCATGGCTCCTTTAAATTCTGCATCTAAGGCTAAATTAACAACTCTTTTACCTTGAGTAATACTTCCGCCTACACCACAGAATACAGGTACATCAGCTGCCATAACTAAAGCCTCTGTAATTAATGGTTGTGGAGTAAATGGATAAACAGCAATTATAGCATCTGCATTTGTATTCCTTATAACAGCTACATCAGTGGTAAACAATAAAGACTTTATCCTCTTCCCAAATATCTTTATACCACTACAATCTCTTATTACTGTTGGAACTTCTACTACATTCTTTCTTAATATTCCTTTTATTTCAGGTACAAACTTAGATTCTTTTGCCATTAATACTCCTCCTAACTCGAGAACTTAATCATAAAAGATATTATACTATTTTCTTAGAATTTTCAAAGATATTTTTTATATTTTTTATATTTTTTTATTTATACTTCTATAAGTTTACTAGAATAGGTTTATTCAAAGTAATTCCTGTTTTCGTAACTACACAAGAATATGCGAATATATCCACACCTTTTTGGCTTGCTTTTCTTAATGCTTCTGCAAATTCAGGATCCGTTTCATTATTAGGACTAAACTCATTTACATCCTCTATTTGAATAAGAAATAATACACCTGCACCTCTTCCACTGCTCTTAACATCTATTAATTCTAACAAATGCTTTTTCCCTCTTTCTGTTGGTGCATCTGGAAATCTACATTTCCCATTTTCCTCCAATGTGACACCTTTAACTTCTAAATAATACTCTTCCCCATTATCCTTAGATAATTTAAACTGAACCTCTCATGACTAAAGTCACAGGATTCTTGACCGATAGTACCAATGCACTAAGCATAACCAAGCTATCCCCGTAGTTCCTACTGTTCTTATATATAATCTATATAATAATTTCTCTTAATCCTTCATCTTACTTCGTCATTTTTGATCATTCTTTTAATCTTGCCTTATTTCTATTTGAAATGCCTTTTGATTTTCGAGACAGCTCTCTTTGTAACTTAACAAGTTTATTAATTTCTATATCTGTACAACATAGTGAAACATAATACTTTCCGCTAGGTTCTTTAGATATAGCTGCATTGTTTATCTTATGTATATAATATCTTAAAATTATTATCATAAGATATTTTGTGAAAGTTTTGAAAGATTAATACTATTTTTAACGTATAGTGAATTTAATTCTTTTTATAATATATATATAAAACATAGTTTTTTAACTTTAATCGTCTTTTGAGGTTGTCGTTCACATAAAAACGCTACTTTTTATGCAGTTCTCTTATGAACTTCTTAATATTTCTATTAAGCACAGACTATATCT
>CAKVFO010000114.1 GCA_934746785.1 uncultured Clostridium sp.
TACAAAACATACTTCTGCATCCATTGGAGCTGTTACTATACCATCATTTGGCATTATCATTACTCCATCACCCATCATTTTTTGTGCAAATGCATCATCTGGAATTTCTGTTATACTTTTAACTTCTCCTGATAATGGACTTCCTAACACTATAGTTTTCTTTACCTTTTCATTTTTAGATTCAGTTTTTTCTACCTTATCTTCTTTAACATCTTCTACTTCTGCTTTTACTTCTTCATCTGGAGCTGTTACTAAATAATCTTCAAGATTAGATTTAATAACTGTAACTTTTGGTCCATAAATTATTTGAACACCTTGCCCTTTATGAACAACTCCTGAAGCACCTGTTTGCTTTAAAATAGAATCATTAACTAATTCTGATTTATATACTGTACATCTAAGTCTTGTTGCACAACAGTCAACATCTGATATGTTTTTCTTTCCACCAAGACCTCTAGTAATCATTTCAGATAATTCATCATTATTATTTGAAGCATTTTTCTTAGCTTCTACATCACTTCTCTTATAAAGCTTAACTTCTTCTGAATCATCACGACCAGGAGTTTTTAAGTCTAGCTTCTTAATTAATAGACTGAATAATAAATAGTATACTATAAAATATGCTATACCAACAACTATAATCCAAATCCAGCTAGTTTTTGCATTTCCTTGTAGTATACCAAATAAGAATAAATCAATAAATCCACCTGAGAAAGTCATACCTACACCAACATTAAATATGTGCATTAACATATATGCTAAACCTGCAAATACACAGTGAATTCCATATAATACTGGTGCTACGAATAAGAAAGTAAATTCAATTGGTTCTGTAATACCTGTTATCATTGAAGTTAAAGCTGCTGATAATAAAAGTCCACCAACTACTTTTCTCTTTTCTGGCTTAGCACATCTATACATTGCAAGAGCTGCTCCAGGAAGACCAAATATCATTAATGGGAATTTACCTGACATAAATCTTGTAGCCGAAACACTAAAATGCTCAATACCTGGTGTAGCAAGTTCTGCAAAGAATATATTTTGTGCACCTTCAATTAATTGTCCTCCAACTACTGCTGTACCACCAACTGCTGTTTGCCAGAATGGTAAATAGAATACATGGTGAAGACCAAATGGAATTAATAAACGTTCCATAAATCCATAAACCCAAGTTCCTGCATATCCTGAACTTAATACTATATCTCCAACTTTATATATACCTGACTGTACTATAGGCCAAACATAGAACATTGCTATACCAACTATTAAGTAAACAACTGCACTTATAATTGGAACAAATCTTGTTCCTCCAAAGAATCCTAAAACTGCAGGAAGTTCTATCTTATAGAATCTGTTATGAAGAGCTGCAACTCCAAGACCAACAATAATACCACCAAAAACACCCATTTGTAATGAAGTAATACCTAAAACTTGAGTTGAAGCACCTTCAAGTAAAGCTTCAACACCACCATTAATATTAATCATAGCTCCTATTGAAGCATGCATAATAAAGAAAGCTATTACTGCTGATAATGCCGCAACATCCTTTTCCTTCTTCGCCATACCAATTGCAACCCCCATTGCAAATAGTACTGGAAGGTTAGCGAATACTATGTTTCCTGCTTCACTTAATACTGTAAGTATTGCATATAATACAGTTCCAGGACCCATAATTCCTGTTAAACCATAAGCTTCTAAAGTTGTTAAATTTGTAAATGAACTTCCTATCCCAAGGAAAAGTCCAGCTACTGGTAAAATAGCTATTGGAAGCATGAATGATCTTCCTACACGCTGTAAAATTCCAAAAATCTTATCTTTCATTTTACTATCTCCTCTTCTTTTACTATACTTTTTTGGGAATAAGGTGTTGATTTCTTTTTGCGCGCTAAAAAGACATCAACTAACACAAATATCCCACATACTTATGTATAGTTAATGCCTGCTTACCAGTTACATACTATATCACTGAATTTAATATATCATATTTCAACCAAATAGTCAAACGTTTTCAGCATTTTATTATTTATAATTTATTTATTTCACTTAATATCAACATAATTAACCATTAGTTAGAAACTTTATTTTCCTACCTTTACAAGATATTGATAAGTTGCAAACTCAGTAGTTCTATCTTGACCTGAAATTTCATTTAATTTCTTAACAAATTCCTCATCTCCATTAGAGTATACATAATTACTACCAATACTCATGTTCATGTAGCCTGATTCCTCGAAAAGTTTTATAATTTCATCTCTAGTAAAGAACCTTAAATGTGTTCTATCTAGAATTCCTGCATCTTCATAAGTCCATTTGCCTGATAATAAACCTTTTATTACTGAATGATGCATAACATTATGTATGCTAGCTAATATATATCCTTCATCTTTAAGATATTTCTTTAAATTTTTTACCGCTTTATTTGGATTAATTAGATGTTCTAAAACATCCGCAAGAATAATATAATCAAAAGACTTTTCTTCATAATCTAAATTTTCCTTTTCAATATCCTGAGCTTGTACATTTGCAAAATTCTTAGCTACAGCTGCAGAATTTTCATCAAACTCTATACCATAAAGTTCTGCATTAGGATAGAAATTTTTTATTTCTAACAATGTGGCACCACATGCACATCCTATTTCTAAGACCTTTATATGATCATTAAAATTTTTATCAAACATATTTATTATATCATATCTTATATTGCATGAATAATGAGTATCAAATCCCCATTTATCTATAAACTTCTGCCTATTTATACCAAAAACCTTTCTAAACTTATTAGGTTCTGATCCGAATGATACACTGCCAAAATGATGAATATAACTATCTTTACATAGTTTAATTTCATATCCTGCTTCTATAATTCTAAAACTTAAATCATCATCTTCAAAATTTCCTGGAGTAAATCTTTCATCTAACAATCCAATCTTATCTAAAACTTCTCTCTTTACAAAGAAAGCAAATCCTATAATTTTAATTCTTTTACTTTCTCTTGTAAAATCAGGGATATTATTTTCTAAAGCAAAATTCATATATCCATCAAAACTATCAAAAGATTTTGTAATTTGTTGATAGTAAGATACATTATTAGAAACAGGACCTGCTGCTCCTACCTTTTTATCTGAATATAATCCCATTCTTAAGTTAAAAATAGAATTAGGCATAATAACAGTATCATTGTTTAATAACAATATATCATTATCCTTTTCTGCGATTTTAATTCCTTGATTGCATCCAGCTGGAAATCCTTTATTCTCATCATTTAATATACTCTTTATATCCTTTTGTTCTCTAAGCCATTCTCTAGTTCCATCAGTTGAATTATTATCTACTACTATTATTTCATAGTTTTTACCTCTATTATATTTTCTTATGCTTTCTATACATATCTTTGTATATTCTAACTTATTATAAGTTAATAATATAATTGAATATGATTTTACAGAAATTAAATTTGATTTTTCTAATCTTTCTAAATTTTCTTGAATAACCTTAATATCTTCCTCATTATTTTCATTGTATAATGCATTTTCATAACATAAATAGGCTCTATCGTAACTTCCACAACCTTCATATATATTTCCCATAAGACAGTATAAATTACCATTAAATATATTAAATTTTAATCCACTTTTTATACTTTCTAACGCTTTAATATAATTACCTTTTAATATATAAATAATTGCTTCTATACCAGCTATTTCATCATTATCTCCATAAATTTTCTTATATTGATCTATTCTTTTTTCTGCTATTTCATACTCTTTATTAAAAACAAGCATCTCTATATCATTTTTTAATGTACAATCCACAACCGCTCCCCCTCTCATTTAATGTTAATTTTAGCATTTTTTTCTTTATTGTACAATACATTTCTTTTTAATTCGAAGCAATAACTAAGAAAATCTATATCTTTGACTTTAATTTTCTTTTCGCTTCTTTTGCAGCCTACATTTAAAAATATCTGTTAGTACAGCTTTTTTGTGGCGTCATAAAATACTTGATGCCATAATAGAAAATTCTAAAGCCCTTTTCATAGCCATATAGCTATTGGAAAACCGTACTCAAATGACCTTATAAGAAGTGTTTTAAAAACTATTACCCCTGGAAGTACATTGATAACAGATAGATTGTTTAATTTATTACTTAATTTAAGAATACAGCCATCTTTCTAGATATCACAATATTATTTTGTTCTAAATACTTGAGTTTCTTCTTTTAATCCAGTAGTAACCTCTAATAGATTAATTGCTGTTTTTTCAACCTCTTTTGTACTATCACTTATATCTGAAATAGATGTTAAAACTTCTTCAGAAGATAAAACTATTTCATCAGCTATACTTGATAATCTTTTAACTTTACTTTGAATAACATCCTTTTCCTTATTAACTTCTGTTGATGATGAACTTAAATTTCCTATTTTTACTGTTACATCAGCAATTACATCAATTATTTCATTAAATGCATTTAAAGATTGATTTATTATCACCATAGAATCATTTAACCTATCATTTACCTTTTCACTATCTTTAGCAATTTCTCCTGCACCGTTAGATACATGATCAATTAATTCAGTTATATTATTAGCAGCTTCTATTGCTGCATTTAATGCTAAGAGATTAGTCTGCTCAGCTATATCATTAATAAAGTTAGTTATACCACTTATTTCACCTACAGTTTTGTTTAAAGTTGATATTTTATTTGTAAATGACTTAATTAACACATCTACCTGCTTAAATGATGAAGATAATTCATCCATTTTTTCACTACTATTATTAGCTTTAGTAGTAATAATAGTTGCATTACTATCTAAGAAACTTACATTCTCAACAAATCTTTGAATACTATCTGAAAATAGTGCCAATATATCATTGACATCTTTTAAGTTTTTAGCTTGTTCCTCAACACTATTAGTTATATTCTCAATAGAATCATGTGAATTTCCAACTGCATTTGATAATTCAACTGATACTGTACTTAAAACTTCTGCCCTATTATCTACATCTGAACTTCTATTTTTTATCCCCTTAATTATATTCTCTATATTTCCTAGTGTAGTATTAATAGATGACTTCATTTCATCAAACTCTGTATCACCTTCACATAATAATTCCACATCTAAATTTCCTTCTGAAACTTGTTTTAATGTATCATTTATTTCCTTCATTTCTTTTGTAAATCTTTTGATGATTACTATGGATATCAAAGTAAATATTATAATACTTGATATTACAAATATAATATACATAATCTTAGCTTTATTACTCTTAGAAATAGCTTCACCTATATCTTCAGCAGCCCAATAATTTAAATATTCTATTAATGAAGTAGAATTACTTACTAGTACTTCCTCATTTTTATTTAGCAAATCCATGGCTTCTTCAGTTACAGTTTCCCCTTTTTCATATTTAGTTATCATATCCATAATCAAACTGTAATAAGAATTAAAATATAATTTTTCATTTAAAATACTCTCCTAATTTATTGTTTTTTATTCTTTTCCGTATTTTTCTTAGATAGCTTTAATTATTTCAGAATTTTTTAGTTTAGTAATAGTCTGATTTAGTCTAACAGGTATATTAAGTCGAATTCAGCAAAATATTGTTTGAATCAAAAATAAATTTAACAAAACTAAACAGTGTTCCCTTTCAAAAGAAGTTTTAAATTTCCTATACGCCAAAAAAGGTATCTAGTTCTAAAAACTAGATACCTATCTAATTAAAATTTACTAAAAAGCAGTATATTCTTATACTCTAATTCCTTTTTTATCTAATAAACTTGATGATATATCACTTAATATATATATATAATAACTGCTAGAATACATAGCATTGATACGCTATAAGCATCTTCTAAAAATATAATTAAAACCCCAAAAATAATACAATGTGAACAGTAAATACCATTACAGTTTTTACTCCACCTTGCAAAATATTTATATACCTTGTCTGGCAATAACTTCGAAACGAAGTTTGATATAAGTCAAATGTCCCAAAATCTATCTTATTTACATAAGTAGAAATCCATAATGCTATTGATAATCCCAAAGTCACTATAAATATTTCTTTGTATAACTTATCTTTATTATTACACCTTTGTAAAGCTTGAGCAAATATATATCCAAGTATAGGATAAAAAATCCAGCTTAGAAATGAAAACCAAGAATTTTCATACGTTCCCCAAATAACTCCAAAGACAGGCATCAATATTTCGCTTTCTAAGGATACATTCTTTAATAATAGTCCTACAGATGATAATACACACCACATAACTATTAAATGTTTATTTTTTATCTTATATTTCTTAACTATAGCAAAAAACATTAATGCTAATCCTGCAAAAGCTAAAATATCAATTCCAAATAAATAATCCCAGGCTTGTGTTACATAATTTTGATTATCTTCCATCCTTGCCAAAATCATATAAGGTATAAAATCTCTTATAAAATTTAATACATAGCCTAAAATAAATATTTTAATTCCTCTTAAGAATAACATTTCAGGTGTATTTTTTCTTGAGTTCCTTCAACACCTTCCCCAAATTCTTCACAAACATGAACTAAGACCATAAATATTACAGCTAACCCCTTAGCTATATCTAGTTCTCTTTGTCTGCCACAATTAATCTTTTCTTTTGTAAAAATCCCTCTTGCCTACCACTTTTCTCCTATTTTCGCATTTATTTTATGGCTTTTTAGTAAATTTTTTATAAAAAGAAGATTATCACCTTATTTCTTCTATGTAAATATTATATTTTAATTTTTAAACCAAGAACTCTTAAAAATTCCTTCATTATCGAAATATGTGCAGCCCAAGATTGTGATGTAACTAAATTTTTATCTACAATTGCTTTATCTCCTTCTACATCTACAAACTCTCCTCCTGCCGCAATAATTTCTGGCTTAACAGTTGGATATGCTGTTAATTTTCTTCCTTTAAGCATTCCTGTAGCTACTAAAATTTGTGGTCCATGGCATACAGCTCCTAAAGGTTTATTTTCTTTTAGAAAGTATTTAACTATTTCAATAACTTTATCATTAAGTCTCAAATATTCTGGAGATCTTCCTCCTGAAATATATAATCCATCATATTCCTCTATATTTACTTCATCAAAAGTTTTATTGATTATAAAGTTATGTCCCTGTTTCTCACAATATGTTTGATCCCCTAAAAAATCATGTATAGCAGTCTTCACTACATCTCCTTCTTTTTTCCCTGGGCATACAGCATCTACTTCATATCCTACAGTCTGTAATAACTGAAATGGAACTATTGCTTCATAGTCCTCTGTAAAATCTCCAACTAATAAAAGTATCTTTTTCATATTTAATTCATCTCCCTTAATATACTTTTATCTTAATTATACATTTCTCTCGTAGTTTCCTCCAGTTATTTCCTGATAATAAAATAAATTAATGCATATAACAAGATTCTCTTTAAAAAATTTATAAATTTAATTCTATACGTTCTAAATCTTCAGGAACAAATATTTTCCCATTAAAGTTCATAGCTGCTTCTTTAGTATAATGTTCTTTTCTCTCTTTTAAATTTGTATCTTCAGTATGATATAAAAGTAAGGCTTTAACCTTTAAATCTTCTGCCAGCTTTCCGGCATCTAATGCTGTACTATGATGTTTTTCATAAGGTTTAAATTTTTCTTTTTCTTCATAAAGACAATAAGCTTCTGATAAAAGCAAGTCACAATTATCCATATACTTTCTATTAGACTCATTAAAAGGCTCGTCTCCAAGACAAACAACCTTTTTACCATTTGGCATAATCCCTGCAAATCCAAACTGTTTAGTCTTACTTGAATGTATATCAAAAAAGTCAAAGTTAATCCCTGAAACTTCAGCCTTATCTCCATCCTTTACTTCTATAATATGTATTCTTTCTTCCATAGTTTTTAATAGCTTTTTAGTTAAGGTCATACCACAAAATACCTTAAGTATTTCTTTTACTTCATCATGACAATAAATATTAAACTCTCCATCATATTTACCTGCATTCATTAAAGCAGCTATTTTTCTTATTATCCATACAACTCCTAGTACATGATCTGTATGTCCATGTGTAACAAACATATTTCTTATATTGTTATAAGGAATTTCTGCCTTTTCCAACTGCTGCATTATACCATTGCCGCCTCCTGCATCAACTAAAAAATATTCTTCATCACATCTAATTGCAAAACAAGTGTTATAACACTTTGTTACCATAGCATGTCCAGTTCCAAGCATAATTAATTCTAAATCCACTTTAAATTCCTCCTAGGTTATATCTTAAAAGTATTTATCACTATACTTTACATTATTATATCAAATTTCACCTCTGGAGATTTTTCTATCATTTTAAGAAATGAATTTTTTATCTTAACATTCCTATCAAGATAACTTTCCATAGATACATAAACTATTAATCTTCTATAATTAATAAAAGTATTTATATTTTCTATAAATATCTTATCTATATGATTTTCTTTGCTATAACCATCAATAAAAACCTGCAGAAAATGTTCTATAAATTTTTTATTACTTACAGGCTTATACATACCGCCACATTCCTTAAACATAAGCCTCTGTAATACAGAAACTATATCGTTAATAAAAAATTGACCTGTAGCACATTCAAAATCAATTATTGTTAGTTCTTTATTATCAACCAAAATGTTATTTTCATGATTATCATTATGAATAAATCCATAGGTATCTCTATTTATAGGCATCTTGGAAATTTCTTTGAATATTTCAATAAACTTCTCTCTAACTAATTTATTTCTACACTTATTATAAAAATTATTCACTTCATCTATAAATCCATATTCATATCTAAAGCTGCTTATATTTTTCCAAAGTCTAAACTTCTTTGATATCCTATGAATTTTGCCCGTATTTCTACCCCATTCAAATATTAACTCATCATTTAAATCCTCCATATTAACAGGTGACTTGCCTTTCACAAACATCATTGAATAAGCTATATATGTATATTCATCTTCACAGTAAAATTCATATAACTTTCCTTTTCTATTTAAAAGGGGATAAGTTATATTTACCCCCTTTTCAACTAAAAACTTTGCATACTCAAATCTCTCTTTAAAAGCTGTATAACTTTCTCTTTTATTGTAAGGCACAGCTAAAACTTTAAGAACTCGTTCACCATATGTTGTATCATAAGTATAAACAATACCTTCTGATTCTTCTCGTCCTCCTCCTAAAAAATTAAGCTGTGATTCATCAATTCCATAGGGTTTGCATAGTATATTCAATATTTTCTTAGATATTTCTACCATCACACACTCCTCAAATCTTTATTAACCCAATATATATTATGATTTTTTCAAAGAAAATTTTCAATATATTTCATTCTCTCCTCAAAGAATCTACCGGATCAAGTCTTGCTGCTTTTTCAGCTGGAACAAATCCTGCTGCCATACAAATAAAAGTACTCACTGTAATTCCCAAAATAAGATAGGATACTTTTATATCTACAATATCTATATAAAAATATCTATAAACTATTGGATTAATTATTAAAGCAAGTAAAATTGATGCTGAAATAGCTAAAACTCCACTGCCTGCTCCTATTAAAAATGATTCTGAAATAAAGATTCTTCGTATATCACGACTTCTAGCACCTATAGCTCTTAATAGCCCTATTTCCTTTGTTCTTTCACTAACACTTATTCTTAAAACAACTATAATCATAATAGCTGATACTATTAAAGAAATAGCTGCAATCCCTAATAAAACATAAGTCAAAAGCCTTAACATAATAAAAAGCTTTTCTCCCATTACTTCTTGAGTTCCACCTTCATAACCAAGTTCTTTAATTGCCTGCTTTATTGCAGGTGCATCCTTTTCACTTCTGCTTTCTAAATACATTTTTGTAGGTTCTAAATCATAATCATATTCTTCTGCAATATTTTTTAAATCATCATAATTAACATACATTATAGCAGTATCTTCACTTGGTGCTCCACCTTCTGAATAATAGATACCACTAACTTTAAAATTAGATTTAACTAAAGTTGTTCCTAGGATTAGTTCGGCATAAACATTTTCATCAAGTATTTCATAACTTTCTAAAGATAAATCTTCTAGAACTTTTTCACTTATTAATATTTCATTTTTTTCTGGCCTTCTTCCCTCAATTATATTTTCATCAGTAACGCTTTTAGACATACTATTTATCATTAATATCATGCTTTCTTCTTCATTATATTTTAAAGAAGCCGAACCAATTGATAACATACTAAATCCCTTTTCTAATCCTACCACATTCTTCACTTCTGAAAGAAGTTCTATATCTTCATCCTGAAAAGTTTTTCCTCCCCCCATAACAGACATAACCATTTCAGTTAAATCTTCATCTGTTTTCATATTTACTTCAACAACAAGTGGATTATTATATTCATAAATTATACTGCTAAAATATGTTTTCAATCCATTTCCAAGGCCAAGCATAAGTATAATACTTATAATTCCAATGCTCACTCCAAAGAGCATAAGAATATTTCTGCTAAGTTTTTCATTAATATTTTTCTTAGAAATCTTTATAGCAGAGAAAAAAGTTAAATTTCCACTTTTTCTTTTTTGATGACTTTCATTCGAGTTTAATAAAAAAACTTTATTACTTTTTATATCTTCTGTAATTCTTCCATCTTCTAATTTTATAATTCTGCTGCAATAAGAAGCTACTATCTCAGAATGAGTAACTA
>CAKVFO010000115.1 GCA_934746785.1 uncultured Clostridium sp.
GTGTACTACAGCAGTTATTTAATTCTGTTGATATGGCAGTTGTAGGGAAGTTTGCAACAAGTCAGGGTCAGGCGGCAGTTGGATGTAATGGATCAGTAATTAATTTGATTTTAACTCTTTTTATAGGGATTTCAGTAGGGGCTAATGTTGTAATAGCAAGATACATAGGTGAAAATAGAAAGAATAGAATAAAAAATGCTGTACATACTTCTATGGTTGTAGCAGTTATAAGTGGTTTTATTGTATTAATTGTAGGACTTTTAGTTTCAAGAGGAATTCTAGAATGGATGAATACACCAGAAGATGTTTTAGAACAAGCTGTACTTTATTTAAGAATATATTTTTTAGGTGTACCATTTATGATGATTTATAACTTTGGTGCAGCTATACTTAGAAGTGTTGGAGATACCAAAAGGCCTCTTTACTGTCTTGCTTTTGCAGGTATTATTAATACGGTTTTAAATTTAATTTTAGTAATTATATTTCACCTTGGAGTTGCAGGAGTAGCAATAGGAACAGTTGTTTCTAACATGATTTCTTCAACTATTATTATATATTTGTTAATGCATGAAGAAGGGGATATTAAATTATCTTTAAAGGATTTAAAAATATCAAGTCATGAGCTTAAAGGAATACTTAGAATGGGAATTCCAGCTGGGTTACAGTCTGTAGTATTTTCTTTTGCTAATGTCTTTATACAAGCAAGTCTTAATGGATATGGATCTGATGCAGTAGCAGGTTCTGCGGTTACTTTAAATTTTGAATGTTATAGTTATTTTATTGTATCAGCATTTGCTCAGACAGCAGTAACTTTTACAAGTCAGAATTTTGGAGCTAAAAAGTATGATAGATGTAAGAAAATATTTATTGAAACTATAACCATAAGCATTTTAATAAGCTGGGGAATGGCTTTATGTTTTGTTTTTGGAAGGGATTTTTTCATTTCTATATTTACATCTGAACCAGAAGTTGCAAGATATGCATCAATACGTATGACTCATCTTTTAACTTTTTATTGTTTAGTCAGCACATATGAAGTAACAGGAGGAGCTTTGAGAGGAATGGGATATTCTATGACTCCAACAATTATAACTGTTTTTGGAACATGTGTTTTGAGATTAATCTGGATTGCAACAGTTTGTAAAATATATACAGGCTTTGAAACATTAATGAATGTATATCCAATTTCCTGGGTACTTACTGGTACTGCAGTTATTGCAAGTTATTTAATAATTAGAAAAAGAATCTTTATAGAAGAATAATAAAAGGGCAAAATATATGTAAAAACATTAGGAATGATAGTAATGGATGATGAATTCTAAAAATGTAAGAAAGAGATAATATGTATTAATAGGATTTACATGGGTTTATGTAAGTCCTCTTTTCATATATGAGTATCTGTTTTAAATAAATGTTGGTGGTTAGTTTTAAACTGAAAATTGCAAGGAATATTGTTATATATTACATTGGGGAGGGCGATATGAATTTTAATAGTATGTATCCGGTAGAGGGTGTTGACTTTGGAGAGATGTTTTCAGGTCAATATCTTTTAGGATTAATAAGTGCATTTGATAATAGATTTCAGGCAAAGGCAGATAAATTTTTTCAGGAGATCAGCTGGAAACAGTTTTTTGCAATTATTTGTATTAACCTTTGTAAGGAAAGTCCTACTATTGGAGAACTTTCAGAAGTTATGGGAAGTTCACATCAAAATGTGAAAAGAATTCTAGGTGTTTTAGAGAAAAAGGATTTTGTTAATATCACGAGGAGGAAAGTAAACAAATTATAGGAAATCTTTTTAAGGGAATTCCAGAAGAGAATCTTATGATAACAATTAAAACTATTATTGAAATGGAAAGGAATGTAAGAAATATATGAGAACATTAATAGAAGCTAAGAAGAAGGGTAATGAATTTTTTCAAGGATATGACAGTATAGTTTATGGCGGATGGTTGATGGGTGGAAAGGTTAGTAAAGTGGAATGGTTCAAAGAGAAAATGTCAGCTTGGAAGAATAAAAAGTTAGCTGTTTTTTGTGTTGGAGCAAGTCCTATAGAAAGTCCTGAAGTGTCAAAAACTTTAGATAATAATTTTAGTGAGGAAGTAAGGAAAAAGGTGAAGGTAGTTTATTGTCAAGGCGGCCTTGATTATGACAAAATGAGCTTTCTAATGAAGACAATGATGAAGATGTTTGTAGCCTCTTTAGCTAAGAAAAAGGATGCCTCTGAATTTGAAAAAGAACAAGCTGAAATGATTGCTAAATCTTATGATATTTCTGATAAGAAGTTTATAGAACCTATTATAGAGTATTTGAAAGCATAAGAACAAGATACTTAGTTTGAAAACAGGAGGAAAAATGGAGAGGATTAATATTATTGGCTGGTTTATGTGGAAGAAAAATATCAATTATGGATATATATTAAGCCATTTTACTAATGATGCACTTCCTTATACTGATAGTATGAGTACAGTATTATCAATAACTGCACAGATATTATTAATGAAAAGATGCATGGAGGCTCATTTGATCCCTTCATATAAAACATGTCAATTGTATTATTCAGGCTGCAACTTTATGTAAAGAGTTATATATAGTTATTACTCATGCACCTAAATATGAAAATGTCAATATCAAGGTTAAGGATAGATGGACAAATAAGTTCAACAGCTATTAGAAATGATATTTATGGACATTTTGACTGGCTGCCTAGCATTGTTAAGCCTTATTTTGTAAAGAAAGCATTATTTTATCTGGTACAGATAAAATAATGCTGCTCTTGCTGATGCAATAGCTAAGATTAATGATTATGATCTTGTTTTATTTTTAGAGCCAGATGTGGAATTTGTACAAGATGGTACTCGTAATGAGGAAATAAGAGATGAGCGACAAAAATATAGTGATAAAATAAAAGAAATCTATGATAAAGCAGGAATAAAATATACTGTTATAGATGGAAATTATCATATGCAGGATTTAGGTTATGAATTTTGTGGTTTAAGAAATGAAGAAAAGACTTATTTAGTTTAGGGGAGATGTTAATAATGAGTAAAGATAATAAGTTAATGGTAAGGCTTATTAGTTATTTTGGTGGTTTTTTAATTATGACTTTAGGAATTGCAATTTCTGTGAAATCAAATCTTGGTGTTTCACCAGTCAGTTCTATTCCATATACAATGACTTGTGTTTGGGGAGTTGAGATGGGAAAGGCTACAATTATATTTCATACAGCATTGGTAGTTATGCAGATATTGCTTTTGCGTAAGAATTTTAAAATAAAAAATTTATTACAAATACCAGTTGGAGTTGTTTTTGGATATTTCACAACATTTTGCAATTATTTAATGAGCTTTATAGAAACACCTGAAAGTATAGTTATAAGAGTTTTAATGATACTTATTAGTACACTTTTAGTTGCATTTGGAATTTTTATGTATGTACCAACTGATATTATGCCGCTAGCAGGTGAAGGAGCTATGCTTGCGATTTCAGAGGTTACTAAGAAACCATTTGCAAATATTAAGCTTATATTTGATGTTTCTATGGTTGTAATTTCATTAGTTACATGTTTATTTTTAATACATAGTTTTGGAAGTGTTGGAGTTGGAACAATTATTGCAGCTGTATTAGTAGGAACAGAATTAAAGTGTATTACAAAATTACTTAGTTCTTTTAGAAATAAAATACTTGCAATAGAATGATAATGAAAATATTTATAAATAAAAGGGGGTTAAGTGCCCTTCTTTTAATTTTATTCTATTTGGCATAATAACAGGTAATGTTTTAGTAACAATTCTGCTTACACTTTTGCCAGGAGCTTTGGGATGGTCTGAAGGATTGCTAAATGAAAAATGTTCAGAAGGATCAATAGTGCCAGGCTGGATACTTCATTCTATAATGAATATCTTATCTGCATTAAGTGCAGCACTTTAATTAAATCTATTAAAGTAAATTATATTTTGTACGAAAACTTAATGTATATATTAAGTTTTGGAGTGACATAAATGTTAAAGTTTTTTACAAAAGAAAAAGATAATAATAATGAAGAATATGAAATGGACCTAGTACAAAAGGTTGTTGATAAAAGAAATAGTGATGCTGTAAATGATGAAACCATAGCATTTTTAAAGCAAATAAATGCTCAGATTGAAGAAATAATAGATCAGCATCATGTAGTTAATGGCGGGCATGAAGTACTTAATGAGTTAACTCGTAAGATGGAGAGTCAAATGAATAAGGTTTTACAGTTAAGTAAGGAAACAAATGAATCAACAAGTAAATTATATACTCAGGGAGAGACTGTACTAAATATAACTAACAATACTATAAAAGAATCTGCTAAAGGTAAAGAATCTGTTGAGGATGTAATTAAAGTAATTGAGAAAGTTAATGTTGAAACTAGAGATATTCAAGAAAGTATTAATTCATTAGGGTCAAAGCTTATAGAGATAGAAGAAATAGCTAAACTTATTAATGGTATAGCTTCTCAGACAGATATGCTGGCCCTTAATGCAGCAATAGAAGCAGCTAGAGCAGGAGAACATGGAAAAGGTTTCTCAATTGTTGCAACGGAAGTTAAGAAATTAGCAGAAATGACTGGAGAAAGCAGCAGCAATATAAGTAAGTTAATAGCGAATATAAATATAGAAACTAAGAATGTTTTAAATTGTGTTGAAAAGAATACATTAGCTGTTTCAGAAGGTGTAAATACTTCAAAAGATGCTCTTATTAAGATAGAAAATATATTTAATTCATTTAGTACTGTTGGTGGTGAAACTGGAAAGTTAATAGACATAATAAGTGCTCAAAAGGAAAATGTTGAAAATACAATTAAAACTATAAATGAAGTGGATAATATTATTTCTACAAATAATACTGCAATCTTAGGTCATATTGAAGAGGCTGGTAAAGTAGATAGAGAATTAGAAAACAGTATAGATAAAATAAGTGCATTTGTAGAGAAAAAATAGGATTAATTATTAGTAAAGTGCTTGTTCAAAGTTCTAATTCAAATTAATATAATATATATAGTATATAATTATTTATATATGAACATAAGGTGAATTAAGGAGACGGATACAAATGCAAAGGGTATATATTAAGCACAACCCATATACAGTAGAAACTGTATTTAAGATAAATGATAAAGTTGTAGATAAAAATAGTGCACTAGGTGCAAAGTCAAATAAAAGGCTTCAGTATTGGCTTGAGAAAAATAATAGCGGCTGGAATGGAATAGTTGTTGAATTAGTTAAAGCATGTAATGATGATAAATTAGAAGTTACATTTGAAGGAAGAAAAATAGATTTTGAAGATTTAAAGCTTACTTTTGAGAAAAGTAAAACTAAGGCAGAGGTTAAATTTATACATATAGAAATGAAAGATGATTCTGATATATTAAAAGAAATAGGAGAGTTAATAAATTTATTTGAAAAAGGTCCTATTGAAGAATTAAAATCAAAATATATTAGAGATACATATAATAATGCTAAATCCTCAAAGTTCAAAGTTAATGTTATAGCTACTATGAGTAGTGGTAAATCTACATTAATTAATGCACTTTTAGGTAAGGAAATTATGCCTTCTAAAAATGAAGCATGTACAGCTACTATTGGAAGAATAACTAATAATGATAACAGCAATTTTACAGCAGAATGTAAAGATGAAAATGAGAAGATAGTCTATGAAAGAAGAATAATAACACTAGAAGATATGCAAATGTATAATGAAGATCCAAGTGTTACTTACATTGATATAGAAGGTACTATTCCGTATATATCTTCAGAAAAAATGAATTTATTATTAGTAGATACTCCAGGACCTAATAATTCAATAAGTGAGTATCATTCAAATTTAACTGAAAACATAATTAATGATAAGGAAAAAGGTGTAGTTCTTTATGTAATTAATGCAACTCAGTTTGGAATTAATGATGATAAGATTTTATTAGAAATGATAGCTAATGAAATGAAAAGAGGGGGCAAGCAGTCAAAGGATAGATTCATATTTGCAGTAAATAAATGTGATGAATTTGATATTGAAAAGGGAGAAAGTATAGAAAAACTTCTTAAAAATGTAGAGAAGTATCTTTTAGATAAAGGCATTGAGGAGCCAAATATATTCCCTATATCAGCACAAGTTGCAAAGCTTATAAGAATGAATAAAAATGGTTTAGAGCTTACTAAAAAGGAAAAGAGAAACTTAGAAAATATATGTGATGATTTTATAGAAATACCAGAATATCATTTTGAAAAGATGGCATCACTTTCTGAAAGCTGTAGAATGAAGGTTAATAATAGATTGAATGAAGCTAAAAAAGAGGAAGATTATTTAGAGGAAGCCCTTATTCATACAGGAATACCAGCTATTGAAGAATCAATTAGTGAATATCTTGATAAATATGCATACCCTATAAAGATAAATGATGCAATAGGCGGTTTAAAATCAATTATTGAAGAAAATATAATGAAACAAAAGTTAGACTGTGAGATATCTAAAGATATTAAGGTATATGATAGTGTAAGAAATCAGATACTTGAATCGAAAAAGAAGATGAGAGAGAGTAAAAAGGCTGACCAGCTTAAAGAAAGAATAGATAGTTATGATGTAGATAGAAATAAGTTTAAAGAGGCAGTAACTGAAATTGAAGACTCTGTTAAAGAAATTATAGAAAGATATATGAATCTTGAGAAGATTGAAAGGTCAAAAGCTTATTTTACATTACAACAATTTACTAGTGACATATCTAGAATAAATGAAGAATTAGAAGCTAAGCTTAATATGACAATAAAGAATTCTGTAATAGATGAAGGTGAAAAGCTTATTCATGAATATGAAAATTATTTAAGGGTAATGGAAAGCAATATTCAAATTGAAGGCTTTACCTTTAGTAAAATGACAAGTATTCAAAGTATTCAAATTAATGATATATATGATCTTATGGAAAATTATCAAGATGTAGAAGAACAGTATACAGAAAAAGCTTATAAAAATTCAAGTAAGAAGTGGTATAAACCTTGGACATGGGGAGAAGAAAGTTATTATACAGAAGAGGTAAAGGTTGGAGAAATTGATTATATAGATATAAGAAGTTTAGTCAAAGATTGTACGGAAAAGATTTATAAGAATATAGATTATAATATTTTTGCTTCCTTTGAGCTTGCTAAAAGTGAAGTTATAAGACTTAAAAAGTACTTTAATAGTGAACTTGAAAAACTTCATAGGGTTATGGGAAATATTATAGAGGAATTAGATAAAAGTACAAGTGATGAACAAGTAATAAAAGAACGTGTACAGAAAAACACAGAGCTTAAAAGATGGTCAATTGATGTTGCTAAGAAATTAGAGAGTATAATTAATGCTTAATATTCTGGAACTGTGAGGATTGGACATTAACTTGTATTCTATAGGAAATTATTTTGCTTTTAGAACCTTTTGCATGGCGACAAAGTGGCTTTTTCTGCGCTGAAAAGTGTGGAAAAAGCCACTTTGTACACGTATAGGAAATTCAAAACTTTCACATAGCTTGGTTATGCTTAGTGCATTGGCACTATCGACCAAGAACCCTGCGAGTTTAGTCGTGGGAGGTTCAGGATAAAGTATGAGGAATTTGTTAAAGAAAAGAATTTAAAGAAAAAACTTTAGAAGAGAGTTTATCTTTCTATTTATCAAAAAATTATAGATTTGTTTATGAAAATAATGTTGATAAAGATGGTTGCAGTGAAGAGTATTTAAGGCTTTTACTAGTAACAGATTTTATATGTGGAAGGACAGATTCCTATGCAGCTGACCTTTATCAGAAGATTAAGGGGATGAATGTTTAAAATCTTAAGTAATTATTCATTTTAATATTAAATTAATGTTTGCGAAAGATTTAAATGATAGAATTAATTTATGGTAAAAAGTTTTACAAGTAATATTTTTACTATACATAGAATAAATATTTTATTGTAAAGGTTTACTTGATAGGGATATAAATTTAAGAAGGGATATGAGAATATGTTAGGATTATCAATGAAAGAAGAAAAATCAATTTTTGATGGAGATTATAAAATTGTTGTGACAATGAGAATTGATAATACAATAATTAGCAATATAATTGGTGGAAAGTTTAGAACCATAGATCAAGCAGTTGCTTTTTTAGCTGAAGGAGGATTAAATTATTCTACAGCTCTTTATGATGAGGGAAAGATATCAATTAAGATAGTAAAGGGTAAATAACTTAATATTTTCTTTGAGAGTGAGTACTTTAATTAGGTAGTATTTATTTAAGAAAAAATAACCTGTCATATTAAATGGCAGGTTATTCTAATTTATATATAGATTTTATTAAGTGAATACCAGTATTAGTTTTAAACAATTTCTCAATTGTATTCATAATATTTTCTCTGCTATAATTACTTTCGTCTGCATTTACTATATAATCAGCTTCTATTAAGATTTGATAATCTATGCCGTCAATATTACTTAATGTATGATGATGCCCAACTAAGTAAGCAACTCTATCTATGAAATTTTTTGAAAGACCGCTATCTTTAAAGAATTCATAAGTTAAAGGAATACCTTCCTCTTCTTGATATTTTCCATTAGTGTTTCCATACTTAACTCTGCAAAGTGGGCAGGCAATGTCATGAACAACAGCAGCAGCTTCTAATATTTTTTGAGTTTCATCATCTAATTTTTCACCTTTTCCAATAGTTTTAGCAAAGGCGTAAACCTTCATAAAGTGATTGATGTCATGAAGGTTACCCTCTGAAAAGTCTATCATTTTTGCAATGATTTCTTGTGTTGCCATTATAATTACCTCGTATAATTTTTTACATATGAATATTGTACCATAAGATGTTACTTGATTAAATAAAGTTTGAGGTAATGTAGAAGGGAGTGACTTGGGGAAGGAAGGGTATTTTTCTTGGGAGACTATTTCAAATTAAAGACTTTCCAGAATGCAGGAATGAAGGAACAAATTCTAAATCCACTTCCAATACAGAAAAACTCCCAAGGAAAATACACTATCCTTAAAAGAAAATCTAACTTCTACATTCCCAAAATAAAGTTTGAATTTACATAAGATGAATTAAAGTATAAAATAAATAGGGACTTATGAGAATTACACAAAAACAAAGGAGGAGTATAATGAATACTTTAATTAGTGCAGATAATACCTGGGCGCTATTATCAATTATGTGTTGTGCAGTAGCCTTGTCTATTTGGCTTGAACAAAAATACACATGGGCATCTAAAATATCTGGTGCAATTATAGCTCTTATTATTGCAGTAACATTAACAAATTTAAATATAATACCGACAAGCTGTGCATTATATGATGATGTAATATGGGGATTTGCAGTACCTCTTGCTATACCATTATTACTTTTACAATGTAACATAAAGAGAATATGGAAAGAGACAGGAAGACTTTTAATTATATTTTTAATTGGAGCAGTTGGATCTTTTGTAGGAGCAGTTATTTCGTATTATCTATTAAGAAACAATATAAGTGAACTTAGTGGATTAGCAGCCATGATGACTGGATCATATATAGGAGGGGGAATTAATTTTACAGCCCTTGCAGATGCATTTAATGTATCAGGAACTATGATTTCAGCTACAACAGTTGCAGATAACTTAGTAACAGCAACTTCAATGTTTTTATTATTAACAATACCATCAGTAGGATTCTTTAGAAAACACTTTAGACATCCACATATTGATGAAGTAGAAAAGAACATTGATAAGAATAGTACAGAAAATGCAGCAGCAGCTTACTGGAGCAAGAAGGAAATTTCATTAAAGGATATAGCAATAAATTTTGCTTATGCTTCAATAGTAGTTACAGTTTCAAGATTAATAGCAGAAATGCTTTCAAATGTAATACCAACTGGAAATGTGTTATTAAATATGTTTAATACTTTCTTTGGAAGCCAGTATGTATGGATAACTACTTTATCAATTATTGTTTCTATGATTTTTGAAAAGCAGATAGAAGGTCTTTCAGGTTACAATGAAATAGGTACTTATTTAATTTACCTTTTCTTCTTTGTAATAGGGGTACCAGCATCTATTCCTATGATAATTAAGAATGCACCTCTTTTATTTGTATTTACTTTAATTATTGCTTTAACTAATATGATTTTCTGTTTTGCATTTGGTAAGCTGTTAAAGTTTGATTTAGAGGATATTGTTTTAGCTTCTAATGCTAATATTGGAGGACCAACTACGGCTGTGGCTTTGGCTATTTCTAAAGGATGGAACAAGCTTGTAGGGCCTATTATGTTGATTGGGACTTTGGGGTATGTTATTGGAACTTATTTTGGGATTATTTTAGGAAGCTTACTAGGAGCTTAGGAGAATGTAGATGGGAGTGCACTTGGGGATGTGGGGGTATCTTCCTTGGTGGTATATTTCAGATTCAAGATTTTTTAGAATGAAGGAATGAAATTCTAAGTCGCAGGCTTTTAGAATTTCCTATACGTTAAAACCTGCTAATAAAAATCAAGTGTTTTTTTAAGATCCAATAGTTATTTTTTTTAAATTA
>CAKVFO010000116.1 GCA_934746785.1 uncultured Clostridium sp.
CGTGCGAATAGCACGGCCAGCAACAAAGCCTTATAGGCGCAGAGCAAACTACCCGTTTAACGGGTAGTTATGATTGTCAAGAAATTCTTTGTAGGAATATACAAAAAACCATGAAAACGATTGCCATACAAAAAAATGTATTTATAATTAAAGTTAAAGGAGGGGTTTTAATGAAAAAATGGTCAATTAAGGTTTGTGCTACTGTAAGTTTGTTATCATTAATTACAACAACTTTTGTGGATGCAGCGACATTAAAAAGTAATATTTTAAACAACAAAGAAATAAATATCTATGTTGAGAAACCAGATGATTGGAAAAATATATGGATATGCTATGATTCAGATTTATACACAAGTGTATGGGATACAACACAGCTTGCTTCATCACCAGGAGATATGCAAGAGTATAGACATGGATGGTATAAGAAAACTGTAAATAGTAATGAGGTACAATTTCTATTTAATGATGGAAGTTGGGGGAAAAAGTTAACTAACTTTGGTACCGATTTTAAAACAGATAAAGATGTATGGATAAAGAAAGATGGAAAGATATCTTATAATGATCCTGAGCAACAGGAAGTAGTTACTGAAAATTCAGTAAAGGTTCATTATTATAGTACTAATGGACAAGCAAATATTTATTATTGGAATGCAGTGCCAGGTGATAAGTCATGTACATGGCCAGGAAATAAAATGGTAGAAGAAGGTAATGGATGGTATTACTATGAATTAAAGAACACAGATAGTACAAGTTTATTATTTAATAATTATGGAGGAAACAAAACTCTTGATTTAAGTAGAACATCAGGTGAATGGTGGTATTATCAAGGTCAATGGTATAAAAATAATCCAATGAGTCCATCAAAACCAGATGAACCAGTAGTTGAAGATAGTGTACATTTATATTATTATTCTGAGAATGGAGTTCCTAATCTATACTATTGGAATACAAATCCAGGAGAAAAGAAAAATTCATGGCCTGGAGATAAAATGACACCGTATTCAGGAAAAGATAATTGGTATGAATTTAATATTAATAATACACAAAGTACAAACTTGATTTTTAATTTTAATGGTTCAAATCAAACAGCAGATTTAAAACAAGTATCAGGAGATTGGTGCTATAAAGATGGACAATGGATAGAAGGAAAACCTGATAGCTTTACAGAAAATTCAATAAAAGTACATTTTAAGAGCGAAACAGGAGTTCCATCAATTCATTATAAAAATACACTTCCAGCAAATAAGTCCAATGAATCAGATGGAGAACTTATGACTTCAGAAGGCAATGGATGGTACTATTATGAAGTTAAAAGTGTTGATAAAGCAGATTTAATATTTTATGTTAATGGAGAAAAGGTTTGTGAAACTACTCGAAATTATGGAGATTGGTGGTATAAAAATAATACATGGAATAAATCATGTCCAGAAAGTAATAATAATATTATAGTTCACTGCAAGAGTAGTGTTGGAATACCCTATTTATCTTATAAAGATACTGTGCCAGAAAATAAGTCTAATAATGATATAAGAATGAATAAAGATAATAATGATTGGTATTCTTATACTATAAAAAATGTTGATAGTGCAAAAATTAGATTATCAATAAATAATAGGTTTACTAACGAAGTGACAAGAAATTATGGAGAATGGTGGTATAAGGATGGAGAATGGACAGCATTTAATCCGGAAATAGACCATAAGAGAACTGACTTCAGAGATGAAAGTATTTATTTTGTTATGACTTCAAGGTTCTATGATGGTGATAAGAGTAACAACGTACACTGCTGGGATGATAAGCAGGCAAAAAATCCAGATTCAGATCCAGCTTGGAGAGGAGATTTTAAAGGATTAATAGAAAAACTTGATTACATTAAAGCTTTAGGATTCTCTGCAATATGGATAACACCAGTTGTAGAAAATGCTAGTGGTTATGATTACCATGGATATCATGCAATTAACTTTAGTGAAGTAGATCCAAGGTATGAATCAATAGATACTAGCTATCAAGATTTAATAAATGCAGCGCACTCTAAGGGGATTAAAGTAATTCAAGATATAGTTTTAAACCATACTGGTAACTTTGGGGAAGAAAACTTATTCCCTCTATTCCAAAAATCAAGCAGCAATTTAGATACTATTGATTGCTTAAAGAAGAATGATCCTAATAATCTATTAGGAAGTGATTATGATACTCTTCAACCAAACAATCAATATGCAGCAAGAATAAATGCCATGAAGGAAGATAGTAAGGACTTTAATAAAATTTATCATCATGAAAAGAGTTTAAGCTGGGAAGGATATACAGTTCAAACAGGTCAGATAGCTGGAGATTGTGTTGATTTAAATACAGAAAATAAGAAGGTAACTGATTATTTAATTAATGCTTACAATAAGTATATTGATATGGGTGTTGATGGCTTTAGAGTAGATACTGTAAAGCATATATCAAGATTAACCTTTAATAATGAATTTATTCCAGCATTTAAGCAACGAGGTGGAGATAACTTCTATATCTTTGGTGAAGTATGTTCAAGATACAGACAAGTATGGAATAATGGCAATCCTGCAATTTCTACACCATTCTATACATGGAAAGAAAATAAATCTTATCCTTGGGCAACAACTGAAGAAAGAGAAAATAGTGTTTTACAAAATTGGAATGATAATCAAAATCCTTCATTACAACCTACAAGTAATAACTATAAATTAAATGGAAATGAATACCACAAACCAGATTATAGTAATAAATCAGGATTAGATGTTATAGATTTCCCAATGCATTGGAACTTTAATAATGCTCATGATGCCTTTGGAGTTGCCTTAGATGGAGACAAATGGTATAATGATGCAACTTGGAATGTAACTTATGTAGATTCACACGATTATGCCCCAGATGGAGCACCTGAAAATGTTAGATTTAATGGAAGTCAGGATACTTGGGCTGAAAACTTAGATTTAATGTTTACTTTCAGAGGAATTCCAACAATTTATTATGGAAGTGAAATTGAATTTATGAAGGGTGCACCTATTGATGTTGGTCCTAATAAACCTTTAAGTGAAACAGGAAGAGCATATTTTGGAGATAAGATTGAAGGAAGTGTTAATGTATCTGATTATGGTGTATACAACTCAGCGACAGGAGCAATGGCAGATACTTTAAACTATCCATTAGCTAAGCATATACAAAAATTAAATAGAATTAGAAGAGCAGTTCCAGCATTAAGAAAAGGTGAGTATTCTACTGAAGGAGTAAGTGGAAGTATGGCATTTAAGAGACGTTATACTGAAGGTGGAATTGACAGTTTCGTAGCAGTATCAATAAGTGGAGGAGCAACTTTTACAGGAATACCTAACGGAAGATATGTAGATGCAGTAACTGGAGATGTTAAGAATGTAACAAATGGAACATTAAATATTTCTTCATTAGGAAAAGGAAATATGAGAGTTTATGTTTTAGATCTCGGTGGAGTAAATGCAGCTCCAGGGAAAATTGGAGAATGTGGAAGTTACTTGAAATAGTGTGATGAATATTATAAAAATAGGAGGATGAAAATTCTCCTATTTTTATTTATGTATAGGAAATTTAAAGCTTTTTTAATAGCAAATACTGATTATTGTTTAGAATGATTTTCAAAGTTTAAAAATAGGAATTATACCATTAATATTTTTTGTATTAATAATTAAAATGATATAAAATTAAAATAGTAATAAAGCTTAATTTAAAATTAAGATTTATGTACTTGATTTTTAAAGGCATTTGCACTATATTAATATAAGTATATAATTACATAAAGATAATACAGATGAATTCTAATCTAATAAAATTAGGAGTGAATAGAATGGGAGATATTATATATACGGTTACAGCAGTATTTCAAATCTTCGTATTTATACTTACTGGATATTATGCAATTTTAGGTTTATTTGGTTTATTTAGAAAAAAGGAAAAGAAGAATTATGAACCTAAGAATACTTTTGCTATGATTGTAGCTGCTCATAATGAAGAAGTTGTAATTGGTCAGCTTATTGAAAGTATGCAGAAACAAAATTATCCAAGAGAGTTATATGATATTTTTATAATTGCTGATAATTGTACAGACAAAACAGCAGAAATTGCTAAAAGTTATGAAAATGTTATTGTCTGTGAAAGATTTAATAAAGAAAAAAGAGGTAAAGGTTTTGCCTTAGAATGGATGTTTAAAAAGTTGTTTAAGATGGAAAAGAAGTATGATGCTGTATCTATTTTCGATGCAGATAACTTAGTTCATCCAGATTTTTTAAAAGAAATGAATTCAAAGATGAGTGAAGGATATAAAGTTGTACAAGGTTACATAGATAGTAAGAATCCAAACGATTCATGGATTGCAACTTCGTATTCTATTGCATTTTGGTCACAAAATAGAATGTTCCAGCTTGCAAGAAATAATATAGGATTATCAAATCAAATAGGTGGTACCGGATTTGTTGTATCAACAGATACTCTAAAGGAACTAGGATGGGGATCAACTTGTCTTACAGAGGACTTAGAGTTTACATGTAAACTTATCTTAAATGGTGAGAAGGTAGGATGGGCGCATGATGCCAAAATATATGATGAAAAGCCATTAGGATTAAAAGCTTCATGGGTTCAAAGAAGAAGATGGATGCAGGGATTTACAGATGTTGCATCTAGATATTGTTTAAAACTTATTAAGAAATCAATAAAAGAAAGAAAATGGTATATATTTGATGCTGCATTATATGTATTGCAGCCATTTGCTACTTTGTTAATTGGTATTGCTACTGTATTGACTTTCTTTAGAGGGTATTTTAGCGGAACACATATATTTGTAATAAATGATTTATTTAGTAATATAGGGTTTCAGGTATTAGCATTTGTTCAATTTATAATTACCCCGCTAGTACTTATATGTGATAAGAAGATATCTAAAGGCTTCTTAGCAATGATGGTATTATTCTCAAGCAATATATTTATATTCCCTATAATAGCATCTATACAAAATGATGCAGTAACACTATTAATTGCAAATGTAGGATTCTATTTGATGTTCTTTGTTTTAACATTGATTTTCTTAGGAAAAAAAGGTTTAGTATTCTTTATAAGATTCTTATTATATAGTATTTATACTTTAACATGGATACCAATAACTATCCAAGGTATTTTAAGAAAAAATAATAAAGAGTGGAATCCAACAAAACATGTTAGAAATGTTGAAATTTATGATGTATAATAAATAATAAATAAAAAGGCGGAGTACTGATTTCTTCAGTTACTTCGCCTTCGCTTTTGACAGGAGTCATAAAAAAAAGTATATTTTAAGTTAGAGATTATATAAGCATTAAGATAATCCTAACATTATAGGAAATGGAGGACGTATATGAATAAAAAGATAAACTCTTCATATGATGTTACAGACTTAACGTCTTTAGAAAAGTTAGAACCTGTAAGAGTTAGACCGGGTATGTACATAGGCTCTACAGGAACCAAAGGGTTACATCATTGCATATGGGAGATTTTAGATAACGCTATTGACGAAATAGCTAATGGTTATGGAGATACAGCACAAATTATTTTAAATAAAGATAAAAGCGTCACTGTTATAGATAATGGTAGAGGAATACCAACAGGTATACACCCAATAAAGAAAAAGAGTGGTGTAGAAATGGTCTTTACGGAACTTCATACAGGAGGTAAATTTGATAATAAAAACTATAAAACTTCTGGAGGGCTTCATGGAGTTGGTGCAGCAGTAGTTAATGCTCTTTCGAAATGGGTAGAAGTTGAAGTTCATCAAAATGGTAATATATATAGACAAAGATTTGAATATGCTTTTGATAAAGAACTAAAGAAAGATATGCCAGGTACTCCTGTTACTAGATTAGAAATTATAGGTAAAGCTAAAGATACAGGTTCAAAGATTACTTTTATGCCTGATAAAAATATATTTTCAACGGTAGATTTTAAGTTTGATGTTATTGATGAGAGATTGCAAGAATTAGCCTTCCAAAACAAAGGGATAAAACTTAAACTTACTGATAAGAGAAAAGAAGAAGTAGTAGAGAAGGAATACTATTCAGAAAAGGGACTTCTAGACTTTATTGAATATTTAAATGAAAGCAAAACACCAATTCATCCTAATCCAATCTTATTTGAAGGAGAAAAGAGTATTAATAATCTTCAAATGTATGGAGAAGTATGTATGCAGTTTACTGATTCAACTACAGATTATATTGCAAGTTTTGTTAATAATATTCCTACAACAGAAGCAGGAACGCATGAAACTGGATTTAAAACAGGTATGACAAGAGCTTTTAAAGAAGGAGCTAGGAAACTTGGACTTGTAAAAGAAAAGGACAAAGAATTCGAAGGTGATGACTTAAGAGAAGGTATGACAGCTATAGTAAGAATCAAAATTACTAATCCAGTTTTTGAAGGCCAAACTAAAACTAAACTTGGAAATAACGAAGCTTATACAATGATGAATGAATTAGCTTATGTTAAATTATCTGAATGGATAGAAGATAATAAAGAATTAGCAACTAATTTGATTAATAATGCTCTTCAAGCAGCTCAGAGAAGAGAAAAAATTAAGAAAATAAATGATGCTGAAAAGAAAAAAGTTGGAAAGGGAACAGCGCCTTTAGCAGGTAAGGTAGCTGTATGTACTAATAAAGATAATACAGTTAATGAATTTATCGTAGTTGAGGGAGATTCTGCCGGAGGGTCTGTAAAACAAGCTAGAGATAGAAGATTTCAAACTATAATGCCTTCTAGAGGTAAGATAATGAATACTGAAAAACAAAAGTTGGAAAATGTTTTAGCTTCTGAAGAATTAAAGATATTTAATGCTGCTGTAGGAACTGGTACATTAGATAATTACAATGAAGAAGATTTAAAATATGATAAGATAATAATTATGAGTGATGCAGATGTTGATGGATATCATATCAGAACATTGTGGATGACATATATATATAGATATATGAGACCTTTGATTACAAATGGACACTTATATTTAGCTCAGCCACCATTATATAAGGTATATAGAAATACTAAAAATGGAGAAGTTCATAAATATGCCTATAGTGATGATGAACTTGAAAAAGTAAAAAAAGAAATAGGCAAAGGTGCATTAATTCAAAGGTATAAGGGACTGGGAGAAATGAATCCAGATCAATTATGGGATACTACATTAAATCCAGAAACTAGAACACTTTTACAAGTTACTATAGAAGATGCATCAAAAGCTGAAAAAATGGTATCACTTCTTATGGGTGATGTTGTTGAACCTAGAAAGAACTATATGTATAAGTATGGTGAATTCTAGAGAGAAAGGAGTAAACTATGGCAAAGAAAGTTAATGTACTTCCTAAGGATCATAATATAATTAGAATAGCATTGGAAGAGGCGATGCCAGATAACTATTTACCATATGCGATAGAGGTAGCTAAAGAAAGAGCACTTCCTGATGTAAGAGATGGACTTAAGCCTGTTCATAGAAGAATTTTGTATGGTGCATATCTTTTAAAAGCTTTTCCAGACAGACCATATTATAAGTCTGCTAGAATTGTTGGGGATATTTTAGGTAAGTTTCACCCTCATGGAGATTCATCTGTTTATGATGCAATGGCAATATTAGCACAAGATTTCTCAACAAGAGAACCTCTTATAGATGGACATGGTAACTGGGGGTCTATAGATGGTGATAGTGCAGCAGCTATGAGGTATACAGAAGCAAGAATGTCTGAAATAGCAATGGAAATGGTAAGAGATATAGATAAGGAAATAGTAGATATGATTCCTAACTATTCAGATAGTTTAATGGAACCAAAAGTTTTGCCAAGTAGATATCCAAATCTTTTAGTAAATGGTACTTTTGGTATAGCGGTAGGTCTTGCTACTAATATACCTCCACATAATCTAGGTGAAGTTACAAATGGTGTTTTAGCTTATATAGATAATCATGATATAACTACAGAAGAGTTGATGAGCTATATAAAAGGACCAGATCTTCCAACAGGAGGTGTTTTAATAGGTAAAAAATCTTTACTTTCTGCTTATAAAACAGGAGAAGGAAAGGTTAGTTATAGAGCAAAAGCTTCTGTAGAAAAATTAGAGAATGGAAGGCAAGGAATAGTAATTACGGAATTTCCATATAGGAGAAATAAGGCAAGGCTTTTACAAACTATATCTGAAATGACTGGTGACAAGAAACATGCTAAAGTCTTAGAAGGTATTACAGATATAAGAGATGAATCAGATAGAACAGGTATAAGAGCTGTAATTGAATTTAAAAAGTCTGTAGATGAAGAAGGAGCTGAAAAGGTTCTTAAATATCTTTATAAAAAGACAGATTTACAATGCAATTTAAGTTTTAATATGGTAGCTTTAGCGCATGGTAAGCCTCAAACAATGGGATTAAAAACTATAATTAAGTATTATGTTGAACATCAAAAAGACATAATAACAAGAAGAAGTAAAAGAGAACTTGAAATAGCAGAGAAAAGATTCCATGTGGTAGAAGGTTTTATTAAGGCAATAAACATTTTAGATGAAGTTATTGAAACTATAAGAGAATCGAATTCAAAGAAGGATGCAGGTGTAAATTTAATAAATAAATTTGGATTTACAGAAGAACAAGCAACTGCTATCCTAGAACTTATGCTTTATAGATTGACAGGATTAGAAATAACTATATTTGAAAAAGAATATAAAGAATTGGAGAAAAAAATAAATAAATTAAGAAAAATTTTATCAAGTGAGAAAGAGTTATTCAAGGTTGTTAAAAAAGAACTTAAAGAAATAAGTGATAAATATGCAAACCCTAGAAGAACTGAAATTATAGAAGACGAAAGTAAAGCTAAGATTGACTTAAATGAACTTGTTGTAGTTGAAGATGTCATGATTACTTTATCTAGGGATGGTTTCATTAAGAGAATTCCTAATAAGAACTATATACGTTCTAACTCAGATCCTTCAGAAATTGAATATAGAGAAGGTGATGAATTAAAGTACCTTGTACAATCTAATACTAAAGATAATTTATTCATGTTTACTGATAAAGGGAATATGTATCAGATTAAAGGTATTAATATTCCGGAAGGAAAGTGGAAAGAAAAAGGTGAAAGAATTGATACCTTAATAAAAGCATTAAATCTTAATGATGAAAGCATAATAGGTGTTGAATCAGTAGATAATCTAGATTCAAATAAATTTGTAACAATAGTTACTAATAGAGGAAGCATTAAAGAAACTTCATTAGATAACTTTGCTACAAATTACTCTAAACTTCAAGCTACAAAGCTGAGAGATGGAGAGTTTGTAATAAAGGCAGAGATTAAAAAGGAAGAAAAAGATTTCTTAAAAGTAGAAACTAGGCTTGGATTAGTATTTACTATGGAAAAGCCAGATCTTGAAAACTTGCCTAGAAATATATTGGGAAAACAATTATTTAATCTATCTAATAAAGATGAAGTAGTATCTGTTGAATATGTAGAGACTATGAATTTTATAGAGTTTACTGTTGGTGTTACATCAAAAGGAACTTTAAAAGCTTTTGCTAAGGCTAAAAATAATGACGTATCGAAAACAAATACAGATTCTTTAAGTGAATTATTAATGTTTACAAATAAGGGAAATGTGATTAAAATAAAATCATTTTTAATAGCAGAAAAAATTTCAGAAGAAGAAATTAAGATAGATAATCTAGTAGATGGATTAGAAAAGAATGAAAAAGTAATTGCAATATATTCTATAAAGGAATATAAAGAAGGATTAGCACTTTATATTGTTACTAAAAATGGATTTGTAAAGAAAACTATTTTAAGTGAATTTGAAGGAGATTTCTTAATTCAACAGGCGTATAAGTTCAAGGTTTCAGATGATGAGGTTATATGTGCTGACATATCTAGTGTAAATATTGGGTTTATGGTTATGATAACAAAGAAAGGTATGGCAATAAGATTCCCAGTTAATAATGTAAATCCAATGGGGAAGGTAGCTTCAGGAGTTACTGGTATGAGTATTAAAGATGATGAAGTCTTCTTTGCTAAGTGTTTTGTTAATATGGAACAAAAAGAAAATGGCGAAATTGCAGTTACATCTTTAGATAAGTATCAATTACAAGTATCTACTAAGAATAAAGATATAACAAAAATATGCGTTAATACAATTAAGCTGCAAAATAGAGCAGGAAGAGGAAGTTCTTTAATTACAGTTCAAATTGATGATGAAATAAAAAATATAAATCTGATATAAACTTTAAGGAGGAATTTAATATGAAAAAAACTGCAGTTTTATTAGCAGATGGTTTTGAAGAAATTGAGGCATTGACAGTAGTTGACATTATGAGAAGAGGAAATGTTTTGTGCGATATGATTTCTATTAATAATATAGAAGTAATAGGAGCTCATAATATTAAAGTTTCAACTGATAAGATTTTAGATGAAACAATATATGACTATGACCTTATAGTATTTCCAGGAG
>CAKVFO010000117.1 GCA_934746785.1 uncultured Clostridium sp.
TTATGATACGTTATTTTTGCTTATAAAAATAGCCTTAGGCAAGTTAATTCAACGCCTAAGGCTATAAACCGCATTTACTTATGGTACGGTTCATTATTTATTATTCTAAACCCTCTATATATCTGTTCAAGCAGCATAACTCTAAATAACTGATGTGGAAAAGTCATCTTGGAAAAGCATAACTTGTAATTAGCTCTCTTTATAACCTCATCAGAAAGCCCTAAACTTCCTCCAATAACAAATACAATATTAGAGTTACCTCTTAATCCACAATCAGATATAAAGTCAGCCAATTCTTCAGATGTTAACTGTTTACCTTTTAGATCCATTGCAACTACAAAAGCATTTTCTTTTATCCTGCTTAATATTGCTTTACCTTCCTTTTCCTTTATCATAACCTCTTCCTTATCAGATGCATTATCAGGAGTCTTTTCATCTGGCAGCTCTATAATGTCAAGCTTGCAATACCTTCCTAATCTCTTTGAATATTCATCTATAGCTAGTTTTAAATATTTCTCTTTTAATTTTCCTACAGTAATTAAACTTATATTCATAAAAATAAACCTCCTATATTGATAATAATATATTATCACAAAAGAGGTTTATTTTTACTCTATTCCACTTTATAATTTTCAACATCAATAATAGTTGGCTCATCATTCTCTTCAGCTTTAAATATTTGCTTATTCAATTTAGGAAGAGTAAGTAATAATAAATCATTATCAAATGTGGCACTAAGTTTTGTAACATCTATTTCTTCTATATAAAATGTCTTAACTACATCCATAGCTCCTTGTATTATAGTTATATTGATATTACTTCCATTACTATAATTCTGCTTTCTACCCCTATGAATTGTTAATATAGCTTTATTCTTTTCAAAATCAATATTAACATCTCTAGGTCCTATACCTGGAAGATATCCTTTTATCAAATAATAGCTTCCATAATCATTTATACTTACATCATATTGCTCTTCTTGAAATATATCATTAAAAACATCATTTATCATATCGCTAGATAAAAGCTGATCTACAACTTCATTTATAAAGTCGCTATTTATAAGGCTAAAGAACGAGTCATTAGTACTCAATCCATTTCTATTATAGTTATTATTATAATTATTGTTGTTATACATAAACGGAAACATTCCAAACATACATAGAATTCTCCTTATATATTAAGCATTATACTATATATGTATTAATTTCAATTAGTTTTGACACATAAAAAAGGTTCTAAAAGCAAAATAACTTCCTATACGTCAAAAAAGAACCCCTATTAAATAAGGGTTCTTAAAGAAATAACTATGCGTTTTTACCACAGCATTTTTTATATTTCTTTCCACTTCCACATGGACATGGATCATTTCTTCCTATTTTTTGCTCATTTCTAACAATTTTAGTTTCATTATATTGTTTTCTTATATCTTTTCTCTTTTCTTCTGAGAATATTCCATCCCACTGTGGTAGATTATAAAGATATTGAGCTTTTGCATCAATCATATTAAAATATAGTTTTTCTAAATCTATATCAAAAACTAATTCTGTTCCATTATCTACAGTTTCTAAATCATAAGGATTATTTAAACTATCATTAATTCCATCAACAAATCCCATTATGAATTCATCTGTTGTATTGTATTTTTTGCTTAATTCAGCAATTGTAGCCTTTAAAGCTTCCTTATGTTTTGATAATAAATCCTTATAAATTTTTGTCTCTAGGTTGCTATATTCTTGCCAAAACGCATTTTCTCCCTTTGTTTTTACATAATCGACAACCATATCTGTCCAGCTCTTATATAAACTCATATTTCTCTCCTCTTTCATTCAATGATATCTTCTTATTAAAAATTATACTAACATAAGTTATTATTTTCAACTAATTTACTCTAGTTTTGTATATAAATGTCTAGTTTTTACAGCTTAATATATCCACTCGGATTACTTCTATCTGCCATTGCTATATTTATATCCTGACCTTCTTTTAACCCATTTTCTCTAATTATATTTAAGACTGTTTGTAATGCTAAATCTGGCTGATTATTAGTTTTACTTAAGTGTCCTAATAATATGTTTTTTCCGACTCCATGCTTAGCTAGGCTTACTAAAGCCTCACCACAATCATCATTAGATAAATGTCCTACTTCACTTAAAATTCTCCTTTTTAAATTATAAGGATATGGGCCATACTTAAGCATACTTACATCATGATTACATTCTAACAAAATAGCTTCAGAATCTTTTATGTTATCGAATATTTCTTCTGTAAACACACCAAAATCAGTTGCAATACTTACCTTTTTCCCTTTATTAAAAATTGTATATCCCACAGGACTAATAGCGTCATGTGGTATTACAAAAGACTTTATGGATAAATCACCTATATCTACAGTACTTCTTCTATCCATAATCTTTATATTATGTTCTTTAATCTTTCCTAAAGATTTTTCCATTGCAGACCATGTTTTGTCGTTTGCATATATAGGAATATCATACTTTCTTGATAATATACCAACGCCTTTAATATGATCGCTATGTTCATGAGTTATAAATATGCCGTTTATATCAGAAGGATTTTCTCCTATCTTTATCAATGCTTCATCAATCTTTTTTCCTGGCATCCCTACATCCACTAGTATCTTTGATTTTTCTCCAGACACAAAAATACTGTTTCCACTACTACCGCTATATAATGAACTAAATATCATTCTATAAATCTCCCATATTATTCCTCAACAGTAACTCTTCTTATATCTGCTCCTATTGATTTGAACTTATCTTCTATATGTGGGTATCCTCTATCAATATGCTCAATACTTGTTATTTGAGTTTCACCTTCAGCCATAAGTCCAGCTATAACCATAGCCGCACCAGCTCTAAGGTCTGTTGCATTAACAATTGCTCCAGTTAGCTTATTGACACCATCAATTATAGCTACTCTGCCTTCTACCTTAATATTAGCACCCATCTTCTTCAATTCATCTATGTGTTTATGTCTATTTTCCCAAATAGATTCAGTTATTAAACTTCTTCCATTAACATTACTTAATAATGCAGACATTGGCTGCTGCACATCTGTTGGAAACCCTGGATATGGGGCAGTTTTTATATTAACGCCTTTTAATTCTCCATTAACACTTACCCTAACAGCATCATCAGCTTCTTCCACAACAGCGCCCATTTCTTTTAGTTTAGCTGTAATTGATTCCAAGTGTTTAGGAATTACATTTTTTATTGTAACATCACCTTTTGTTGCAGCTGCTGCAATCATAAATGTTCCTGCTTCTATTTGATCAGGTATTACGCTATAAGAACATCCTTTTAGTTCTTTAACACCTTTTATTCTTATCACGTCTGTACCAGCACCTTTTATATCAGCACCCATAGAATTTAAGAAGTTAGCTACGTCTACTACATGGGGTTCTTTAGCTACATTTTCAAGAGTAGTCATACCCTCAGCTAAAGTAGCTGCTATCATTACATTTATTGTCGCACCTACAGATACTACATCAAAAAATATATTAGTTCCAACTAATTTATCAGCTTTTAATATAACAGCTCCATGTTCTATTACAACATCTGCACCTAATGCTTCAAATCCTTTAATATGTTGATCTATTGGTCTCACTCCAATTGGACATCCACCTGGCAGTTGAACTTTTGCTTGTTTAAATCTTGTTAATAATGCTCCAATAAAATAATATGATGCTCTCATTCTTCTAACATCATCTGTACATGCTTCAAAATTATTCACTTTACTACTATCTATTTCTAATGTGTTATTATCTATTTTATTAACTATACACCCTAGACTTCTTAGAATACGTTCTAAACAATGAACATCTTCTATATCTGGTATGTTATCAATTATACATTTTCCTTTACTTGCAACAACTGTAGCTGGCAAAATCGCTACCGCTGCATTTTTAGCTCCATTTATTTCAACAGAGCCTCGAAGAGCCTTACCTCCGTTAATTACCAATCTTTCCATCCAATTTCACCCTTATTCGCAGATTATATATATTAAAATTCCCAATTTTCATATTTATATCCAAAATATTTATACTAACCCTAAAACTCAGTATATCCTAAGCCTATCTTACTCATTATATCATAAACTCTAATAATTTAAATATATTTTTTAATCCAATTTCTATATGTACAAACTTATAATTACATTTATTTTCAACTTCCATACTCTTTAGTATTTAGCATTATTATAAATATCTTTTTGATAATAATTCTATTTTTTTATATATGGTAATATGTTATAATTTATAACAAAGTTTACATACTTTTTATTATAATAAATTTTAAAATTGAGAGGTTTTTTATGAAATATTATATTGTTGCTCTATTTGATGAAGATTCTTATGAAGTAATAGCTCCAATACAAAAGAATTTATCCAAAAGATTTAAAGGAAATAGACATTCTCCCCAACCTTATATAGCCTTAGATGTTTTAGACAATCCTAACATAGATAAACTTTGTATGGCTGTTGAAAAAGTAATTAAACCTTATAAGAAATTTAAAGTTGAATTGTGTGATGATGTTATAATAAATGAAAACATGAAAACAATAACCTTAAAAATTCTTAATGAAGGATACATAAAAAAAATATCACGTTCAGTAAGAGATACATTAAGTCTCTACGGTATACATTCTAAATTTTCACAAGACAATCCATTAACTATATCTTTAGCAAATTTAACTTACTTTAACAAAGACAACAAGAAATACAGAAATGATATTGCTTGCGATTTAGTAAAAAGATCCGAAAAGAGTATAACTTTAAAGGTAAGCAGATTTGAAATTTGGAAAATTTCAAGTAATAAGCGTGAAACTTGCTTGAAATCATATCCATTAAAAACATTTTAATTAATTTTTATTTAATATATAATTTCTAAGAAATTTCTTTATTTATATTTCATATAAACAATTGAAATTTCTTATTTTTCTGTTTTTTTAAATTTTTATTTTTTTGTATTCGTTTACTCCCCTTTAATTTATTTTTAAGATTTTGTAAAATATATAAAGATGATTGCCTTAATTGAGGGGGAAAAGTTTATGCATATTGCAAATTTATTTGAAATTGAAAGTAAATCAACTAACAACTTAATTATTGATAGCAACTTAAGTGAATACAAAATCATAGCTAGAAAGCATGTACAACTTCATATAGCTGTAAGCGATCTTGCAAACGAAACTAAATGTTATCAGTATTGGATTAACGATAAGGTTACTCTTAACGATGAAGCAATACTAGATAAATATATTAATTGCTTAAAACAAATAATTTCTTTAGGTATCTATAATTCTTATAACGATATTGAATCTATAGATGTTGAACCTAGTGAATATTGTTTAAGTGACCAATTTTTAAACTTATACATAGATATAAATGACTTAGTTATATCACCATCTAAAGATCATTACATCACTTTAACTGAAGACTTCTTAAGTTTGGGTATTAGCTTAGGCTTCACTGAAAAGTTAATTAATGATCGTTTTACTAAAATACATGAACAAGTAGCTCTCTAAAATTATATAGAGAGCTTTTTTTATATATTTATTATTTCCTGGGAATAATACTTATGAGGTGAAAACTTATGATTTCTATAATTATAGCTATAATCTCTGGAATATCTATGAGTATCCAGGGAGTCTTTAATACAAGACTTGGAGAAAAAATAGGGACCTGGGAAACAAATGTTATTGTTCAGGCAACAGGTCTAATTTTAACTTTATTAGTATCCTTCATATGGGGAAATGGTAATTATCATGAATTAAAAAATGTTAATAAACTTTATCTCTTAGGTGGAATACTTGGAGTAATAATTACTTATACCGTAATGGTTAGTATAGGAAATTTAGGTCCTACATATGCTATTGGTATAATATTAATAGCCCAGCTTGTATCTGCTGCATTAATAGATGCATTTGGACTTTTTGGCAGTGAAAAAATTAATTTTACCTTAAAAGAATTTATAGGTGTTGCAATTATGCTTCTTGGTATTATAGTATTTAAATGGAAAAAATAATTTAAGGAGTAATTGTTTAAGATGAATTTTTTTAAAAATATAAACTTTCTGTCACATTTAATTTCAAATAACGTATTAGAATATTTTCACGATAGAGTTCCAGTTTATAATGATGATATTGTAAACAATTCTTTAAACTGGTATGGTCATGCTACTGTTATTATAAATATATCAAATACATTAATAATAACTGATCCTGTCCTTGGAAATAAAATAGGATTTTTTAAAAGAGTTGCAGATAAACCTTACAATGCATCTAAAATTAAGTTTGATTATATTTTATTGTCCCATGGTCACATGGATCACCTGAACTTTCCTTCTCTAATAAAATTAAATAAAGATGCAACTTTAATAGTACCTAAAGGTTATAAGAAGATTATGAGCTTACTAGGTTTTAAAAAAGTTATAACTCTTAGACACAACCAAGTTTATGATGATGGTAACATTAAAATTTCTTCTTATCAAGCAAACCATGATGGGAGACGTTATTACTTAGGCATTGATGATGAAAGTAACTCTTATCTTATAGAGAAAAATGATAAAAAAATATTCTTTGCTGGTGACACTGCTTATACTACAAATTTTAAAGATATAGAATGTGATGTAGCTATAATGCCTGTTGGATGCTATAAACCTGATAGATTTTCTTACATGCATTGTACTCCAAAGCAAAGTTATGATATGTTTAAAATGATGTCTTCTCAAGCAATGATTCCTATTCATTATAAGACATTTAAGATATCCTTAGAAAACTTTGATGATACATATTCTGAATTAAAAAACTTAGAAGATTCATCTGTAAAATTAATTAATATAGGAGAAACTTATAAATTATAAAAACTAGTTCATAACTAGTTTTTTTATTATGAACAATACTTGATATATTCATATAATATTATTAAGAAACATTTTTACAGGAGATAATTATGCTTTTTGGGAAAAATAAACTTGATAAAAATCTTGAGTATTTTTTAGACAATAACTGTTATAAAAAATATAGAGTTTTAATTAAGTATGAACATACATCTATTTCTATTATAAAGAAAATTACGTCTAGTGGAGGAATGATTTATCACTTACTATATTCCAGTATAATATGTGCTAACTTAAGTAGTAAATTAATTTTGCGTTTATTAGAGTATCCAGAGGTACGGTATATTACATTTGATGAATATTTATTTCTATGTGGAATGAGCGTTGGCACAGCTAATAATATTAACTTTAAAAATACTTTTTCTTTATCTGGTAACAATATTGGAATAGGATTAATAGATAGTGGCGTTTATCCTCACCCTGATTTAACCACACCTTCAAATAGAATTTACTCATTTACTGATTTAATCAACAATCTTGCATATCCATATGATGACAATGGTCACGGAACTTGTATTGCAGGCATAATTTGCAGTAATGGACAAACATCAAACTCTTTATACAGCGGGATTGCCCCTCACTCTAAGCTTTATTGTTATAAAGCTTTTGATGCTCATGGAAAGGGATTTGCTTCTAGTGTACTATTTTCATTAGAAAACTTAATTTCAAATGCAGAAAACTTAAATATAAAACTACTCTGTCTTCCTTTTGAATTATTATCTCACAATGTATTTATTACAGAAGCCTTTAATCAAACATTCTTAAAAGCTATAGAAAAGAATATAACTCCTATAATATCAAGTGGAAGCATTGCTAATAAATCTAATTTCATAAATGGCATTTCATCATTATCCTCATGTATAACTGTCGGAGGTATTGATTCATTAAATTCATCTAAACCCTATGAATTTTCATCTTGTGGATACTATAAAAAAATTTTCAAACCAGACTTAAGCGCTGCTGCAACAAATATAACTTCTTTAAATTCAGACACTGGATACATCTCAGAAAAGGATGGGAAAAAAGTATATCCTAATAAATTAGGTGCTAACTATAAAACGTTCTCTGGAACTTCTCTATCCACCGCATTTATTTGTGGTGTATGTGCACTTCTATATGAAAGCAATAATGATTTAACCTTTAAAGATATACAATCATTATTAAAACTTGCTTCTACTCCTAAAGACTTTAACAAAGAAGATATTGGTGAAGGTATATTGGATTTATCTAAATTACCTATATAACTCTCCTCCCCTCATTAATATTGTTATCTTATTTTCCCTTTGTTATAATAAATTTTGAATACAAAGCTTTTTTGTATTCAAAATTTATTAAGGAGAAGACTATAAATGAGTACTTTTATGCTTAAAAATTCAGCTTTAAAATTCACTCCAGTAAGCAATGTATTTATTGAAAAATATATGCCTATTGCAAGAGGTGAATTTGTTAAAGTTTATTTGCTTATGTTACGATATAATACTTCTAATGAACCAGGAGTTAATGGAGCTGTACTTGCTTCTTCTTTGAATCTTTTAGAATCTGATGTTATGAATGCATTAAATTATTGGAATGATCAAGGTGTAATTAGATTAATTCCTATTGATAAAATGAATAATTTTAGAATAGAATTTCTTCCATTAGATGATGTAAGTTCTAATGACACTAATGAAGTTAATTTATTAGATGCGCTCGACAATTCTGAAACAACTGACATGTTAAGAGATATAGAAAAGATTTTGGGAAGATCTTTATCAAATAAAGAAATGGAAATATATTTGAATTGGCAAAATGATTTTTCATTTACATCTGAGCTTATCCTGATACTTATTGAATATTGTGTATCTCGTGGTAAGAGTGATTATAGATATATAGAAAAGGTTGCCTTAGCTTGGCATGATCTTGGAATAAAAAGTATTGAAGAAGCTCAAATGCATATTAAGAAAACTGAAGATAAATGGATTAAAATAAGACAAATCCTTCAATATTTAGGTCTAAAAAATACAGAAGTAATGAAGCCACAAGAAGAATTACTAGATAAGTGGCTCTTCACTTACAATTTTGATTTACCGCTTATTCAAAAAGCCTGCGATATTTGTTTTCAAAGGTTAAACAGAGCTGATTTTAAATATATTGATGGTATATTAACAAAATGGTTTAATGATAATTTAAAGACTTTAGAAGATGTTGCAATTAAAGATAAAAAATTTAAAGCAACTAATAAGAGTAACTACTCAAAAAATAATAATTCGAATAAAGGGCTTGGATTTAATAATTTTGAACCTAGGTCATATGATTATGATTCTCTTGAAAAAAAACTGTTAGGATGGGATAAAGATGATTAATGGCTACAAAAAAAAATTAGATTCGATTTATAGTAAAATTCGTGAAGATGAAATTCGTAAATTACGTGCAAGGTTCAAAGAAATAGAAGAACTATATCCTGAAATTGTTGATTTAGATAATAGAATAAAAAAACTATCACTTCAATTATCTCTAGCTATACTTAGGTCTGATAATCCTGACAAAACTGTTCAAAAATATAAAGATAAAATAACAGATTTAAGAGCTGAGAAGTGTGAATTATTAGTATCGAGAGGGTATACTCCTGACTATTTATCTTTACACTATGAATGCAGTAAATGTAAGGATACTGGTTTTATTGATAGAAAACCTTGTTCCTGCTATAAAGAAAAGTTAGTTAGTTTATATTATGAAAATTCATTACTAAAAGATACTGTAAGAGATAAGAACTTTGATAATTTTGATATGTCTTTATTCTCACCTCATAAAATTGGTGATGAAAAATATTCTCCTAGAAAAAATATGGAGAACATATTAAACTTTGTATTAAAAGACTATCTTCCAAACTTTAATTCCATAAATACTAATTTGTTATTCTACGGAAACCCTGGTAGTGGAAAAAGCTATCTATCATATTGTATTGCAAAAGCATTATTGGATACTGGACACTTAGTCCTATATAAGACTTCTGATGAATTAATAAATGATTTAAAAAACATTCGTTTTAATAATGATAAACAATTGGAGCAGCTTTTAACAAGTTGTGATCTTCTTATAATAGATGATTTAGGTGCAGAACAACGTAATGATTTTTCTATAACAGAACTATTTAACTTATTAAACAAAAGATTGTTACATAATAAAAAGATGCTTATATCAACAAATCTTTCTCTTGCTGATATAACAAAGCTTTATAGTGAACGTATTTATTCAAGATTAATAGGTGACTTTAAACTTTGTAAATTTTATTCTGAAGATATTAGAATAACCTTAAACTTAAAAAATAATCGTTATTAAACTCAAAGAGGTGTATCAGAAGCATTTATTTTTGATACACCTCCATTTATTTATCACTTCTATCTATAATCCATATATACTGAAAAGTAGCTGTACTTATTCTCAAAGTAACTAAATTTTATACAAAAAAAAGCATCAACATAAGTTGATGCTTTAATGGCGACTCAGAAGGGACTCGAACCCTCGACCCCCGGCGTGACAGGCCGGTACTCTAACCAACTGAGCTACTAAG
>CAKVFO010000118.1 GCA_934746785.1 uncultured Clostridium sp.
ACTCAAAAAACTTACTCATAAAAGAATTGCTGGTTTTTAACTTATCTATAATCTGTTCAATTTTCAAAGACCAATTTATCTCATCGCCCTCAAGCGACTTATTTAGTATATCACTCATTTCAGCATCTGTCAACAAGTTTTTCTAAATTCTTTTTCTTGCTTCCTCTCTGCCTCAACAACGTTATTTATCTTATCACAATTTCTTTCTCTCTCTATTTATCTAATTACTATAATAGTAAATATTACTTCACATACTCTGTAATTCTACTATTTTCTTTCTTATTCTTATATAGATACACCAGGTGTAGTTTTGCATATAAAAATCCCCTGTACCATGTTTTTTAGTGCTACAAGCACCCTTTTAAACTATTAAAAATATTTTAAAAGCAAAATAAATTATCCAAAAAAACTATCTAATTGACAATAGTCAATTTAGATAGTCCTTTTTCTACTTTCCTAATACTACAGGTTGATCATTCCTTCCAATAAAGCATTCAAATTCTTCGACTACGCAACCTTTATCAGTTATAACCTTACTCAATCTAGAATTCTTATTTATATCTGACTCCTGTAATATTATTGAGTTTTCTATTTTACAACCTTTGTGTATATGAACTCTTCTACCTATAATTGAATTCTTAACCTCTCCTTCTATATAACAGCCATTAGCTATTATTGAATTACTTATTTCACTGTCTGAAGTATATAATGTTGGAGCCTCATCCTTAGTTTTAGTTACTATAGGTCTATCTTTTCCGAACAACTCCTCATTTACCTCTTGATTTAATAATTCCATATTTACATTATAATAAGCTTTTAAAGAATTAACACAAGCTAGGTACCCCTTATATTCATAGCATTTAACATTTAACTTATCTAGATTTTCATTAATAAAAGTTTTTACCTTCCTATACAAGCCACCTTTTATACTCTTTAATATTATATCTATAAATAATTCAGTAGACATTATATACATTTCCATACTTATATTGCAATTAGCCTTATTTCCTGTATTCTTTTCTACTGAAACTAATTTTCTATCTTCATTAATTTCTAATACATCACAATTTATAAAATATTCATTTGCTGTAGATACATTCTTATATATTAATGTAACATCATTACCTGACTTCTTATGTTCATCTAAAATCTCCCTATAGTTAATATTACATATCATATATGACGGTGCTAAAAGCACATATTCCTTTTTACTATTCTTAATATATTCCATATCTTCTGCAAAGCTATGAACATCATCAAAAGTTAAATCTTCATCACTAAAATTAAATACCTTTAGACCATTCTTTCTATGAAGATCCCATGGACGTCCATTCTTTAAATGATCTACTAACGCTCTAGCTTTAGTTTCTACAAATATTCCTATTGATTCAACGTCTGAATTTTTCATATTTGATAATATAAAATCTATAACTCTATATCTAGCTGCTATAGGAACTGCCGCTAAATTTCTTTTCTTAACAAGCTCTCCCATGTCTCTTACATCTTCATCTAAATTAATTATTCCTAAACAGTTATTCACTTCTATTTCCCCCTTTATAATGAGTATTTTAAATAGTAGTACATACTTCCACATTACTTACTGGCATAACCTCTTCTTTAGCGCCTACAACTATAATTTCCTCTCCATTAGCCAATATAGAACATGTATTAACTGTTGCAGCAGTTCCTATTATAGCTTTATTTATAATCACATTATCCCCTATTGTTACATTTGGCATAATTACCGAATCTACAACCACTGAATTTTTTCCAATCTTAACTCCTTGGAATATAATCGAATTCTTAACTTTTCCTTCTATATGACATCCTTCAACTACTAAGGAATTCTTTACTTTAGCATTAACACCTATATACTGTGCTGGACTACTATGATTTACTGAATATATACGCCATTCTTCATCATATAAGTTCAGCTTATTACCTTTAGAAAGCAAATCCATGTTTGCTTCCCATAGGCTGTTTATAGTTCCTACGTCTTTCCAATACCCTTCAAAAGCATAAGCAAACATCTTCTTATTCCCATCTATCATTTTAGGAATGATATCTTTACCAAAATCATTGCTAGAATGCTTGTCACATTCATCTTCTTTCAAATACTTCTTAAGAGTTTTCCAATTAAATATATATATTCCCATAGATGCTAGATTACTTTTAGGATTCTTAGGCTTTTCTTCAAATTCATATATAGACATATCATCATTAATATTCATTATTCCAAATCTATTAGCCTCTTCTTTAGGAACTTTAATTACAGCAATGGTTGCATCTGCATTATTTTTTTTATGGAAGTCCAACATCTTGGAATAATCCATTTTATAAATATGATCCCCTGAAAGGATTAATACATATTCAGGATCATACCTATCAACAAATTCTATATTTTGATAAATTGCATTTGCAGTTCCCTTATACCAATTGCCTCCCTTTTCTTTTTGATATGGTGGTAAAACACTTACTCCACCATCTCTTCTATCAAGATCCCAGGGGTTTCCTATTCCTATATGTGCATTTAATTCTAATGGCTTATACTGTGTTAATACTCCAACTGCATAAATTCCAGAATTTGAGCAATTACTTAAGGGAAAATCTATAATTCTATACTTCCCTCCAAATGGAACTGCAGGTTTAGCTACACTTTTTGTTAAAACTCCAAGTCTGGAACCTTGTCCTCCAGCTAATATCATTGCAACTATTTCTTTTTTACTCACAAGTATTATCTCCTTTCATATATTCTCTATATAAATACCTATGAGTAATTTTTCTAATATATACTTAATCTTTATTATTTTTATGAAAACTTTACAATATAAAAATGCCACACTAAAATTAGTGTGGCATCACTTCTAAGTTAACTTTCAAGTAAAATTCTACATCCCATTTTTTCTACTATAAATGATAGTTTTGAGTCATCTTGCTCAATATCTTCACCAGTAACTATATCTTTAATAATTTTATCTTTTACTTTCTTTAATCGTACTTCTCTATCTTCATTTAGATTATTTAATAATATTCTTATTAACTTATTTCTATATTCTCGTTTTATCAGTACTAGTCCATTATATTCTTCTATATCAAAACTGCCTTTTTTCAATATTTCATTATTATTTCTTAAAGATATCAATTTTTTATAAATCCTCATTATATCTTTATCTTCTTTTCCCCATGGATATGTCTTTCTGTTAAATGGATCTTTTCCTCCTATAACTCCAGCTTCATCTCCATAATAAACAAGTGGAACTCCCGGAAATACCATCTGTATTGTTACTGCAAATTCTAACATCTTTTTATTATTATCTAATACTGTTAAAATTCTTTCTGTATCATGATTTCCTAAAAGATTCATATTGCTATAGAAATTATCTATAGGATAATTTTCATAAATACTGATAATTCTATTTACAAATTGACTCGAATTAATTTCCTTTTTAGTATATCTTATAATACTCTCTCTTAAAGGATAATTAGTGACCGAATCCAACTCTTTCCCATATAAATATCTTCTTTGAACTGAATAACTCACTTTATTAGATGCATCTTCCCAAACTTCACCTATTAAAATGCTATCTTTATCAATTTCCTTCATTCTCTTTTTTAACAATTCTATAAAATCATCAGGCAATTCATCAGCTACATCCAATCTCCATCCACTAGCTCCCAGCTTAAGCCATTTTGCAACTATCGAATTTTCACCTGTTATAATATAATTCAAATATCCTGGATTTAATTCATCCACATTAGGCTGGTTTTTAAATCCCCACCAACTTTCATATCCATCAGGATATTCAAAGAATTTATACCACCCATAATATTTAGACTCCCTTGATTGATAAGCTCCAACACTACCATAATTGCCGAACCTATTAAAGTACTTACTATCAGCACCTGTATGGCTAAATACACCATCTAAAATAATCTTTATACCTAGCTTTTTTGCTTTTTCACATAATTCCTTAAAATCATCTTCATTACCAAGCATACAATCTATCTTTTCATAATCTCCTATATCATATCTATGGCAGCTTGCTGATTCAAATATAGGATTAAAATATATAATTGTTATACCCATATCCTTTAAATACTGAAGTTTTTCTATAACACCTCTTAAATTACCACCATAAAAATCCCATCTCTCTATTTCTCCTCTTCTGTTCTTTATATACATTGGTTCATCGTCCCAATTAGAATATATAAAACTATTTTTTTTACTGCAACTTATAATTCTATCCTTATTTCCGTTACAGAACCTATCGGGAAAAATTTGATACATTACTCCTTCCTTATACCACTCTGGTATATAAGATTCTTCATAGACAGTTATTTGATATGGAATAGGATTGTTATAATATAACTTTCCTTCTCCCCCTAAAGATTCATTATTATTTCCATAATAAAAATATCTATCATCCTTCTTTATCGTAAAATAATACTTGTTTAATCCCCATAAGTTAGAAGTATCTATTTTAACAGAAAATAAAGCTCTATTACCCGAATCACCTTCCCAATTCATTTTTAAATACTTTGTTTTTCCTGAAAAATTAATGATGTTTATAAAAACATCTACCCCTTTATCTACCAATATCTTAATATTAACTTCAGTACCTATTGGAACTGCTCCAAAAGGACTTCTATATTGGCTGACATGTGAATTATGGAAGGCAAAATTATATTCCATTTTTAACAGTCCTCCTACAAATTCTTATACATTAATTCAGAGCCCCATATTCCTGTTGCATATTGCTGTATTGTTCTATCTGATGAGAATACTCCTGAATGTGCTATATTTACTCCACATATTTCTTGCCATTTATATTTATTTTTATACAAATCATTGATTTTGTTTTGTGCATTCACATAAGAATTAAAATCTTTCAATACATAAAATTCATCATTGTAAGTTATAAGGTTCTCATAAATACTCTTAAATCTTTCTCTGTCACTATTATATGTTCCATTAATCAAGTCATTAACCACCCTTTGAATTCTCTTATCTTCATTACATACATCTATAGAACAATATCCTCCATTTTGTATATAATTCAAGACATCTCTTGCATTCATACCAAATATAACAATATTATCTTTGCCTACTTCATCAGCAATTTCTATATTAGCTCCATCAAGAGTAGCTATAGTTATAGCTCCATTCATCATAAACTTCATATTAGATGTACCTGAGGCTTCTTTAGTCGTAGTTGAAATCTGCTCACTTACATCAGCTGCTGGTATTATATCTTCAGCAAGTGATACTTTATAGTTATCCATAAATACAACTTTTATCTTATCATTTACTCTCTTATCTGCATTTACAGTATTAGCTATACAATTTATAAGCTCTATTATATTCTTTGCTAAGTAATATCCAGGGGCTGCTTTACCTGCAAAAATAAATGTTCTAGGCTCTATATCTAAATTAGGATTTTCTTTTAATTGATTATATAAATCCATAATTCTTAGACAATTCAACGTTTGTCTTTTATAAGCATGAATTCTCTTTACCTGAACATCAAATATAGAATTAGGATCAACTACTATATTATTCTTTTCATAAATTCTATCAGCAAGCTTTCTCTTATTAACCTGCTTTACTCTATATAACTCTTCTTGAACTGATTTATCATGTATGTGTTTTTCAAAATATATTAAATCCGTAGGATGTTTTATAAAGCTATCTCCAATTGTTTCAACCAATAAATTAGACAAGCCTGGATTACACTTCAAAAGCCATCTTCTATGAGTTATACCGTTAGTTTTATTATTAAATTTGTTTGGATATAAGTAATATAAATCTCTCATTTCTTGTTTCTTTAAAATATCTGTATGAAGTTTTGCAACTCCATTAACACTATGACTTCCAATCACAGCAAGAGTAGCCATTCTTATTTGCCCATCTCCTATTATAGACATTCTATTTATCTTATCCCATTGATCTGTATACTTATTCCAAAGCTCCTCACAATATCTCCTATTGATTTCTTCAACAATCATATAAATTCTAGGTAATAACTTTTTAAACATATCTATTGGCCATTTTTCAAGTGCTTCTGCTAGAATTGTATGATTAGTATAAGAAATGCAATTAGTAGTTATTCTCCAAGCTTCATCCCAAGGAATATTTTCTTCATCAAGCAATATCCTCATAAGTTCTGGTATTGCAAGAGTTGGATGAGTATCGTTTATATGAACTGCTATCTTCTCATCAAGAAGAAACATATTTCCACCATGTTTTCTAAAGTGTCTTATTATACTCTGCATACCTGCTGACACAAAGAAATACTGTTGTTTTAATCTAAGCATCTTGCCTTCATAAAATGAATCATCTGGATATAGAACTTGAGAAATTGCTTCAACAGAATTTTTATATTCAATTGCTTTTAGAAAATCTCCCCTACTAAAAGATGAATAGTCAAATTCATTTGATACAGTCTCAGCACTCCATAATCTCAAGGTATTTGCTACATCATTTTTATATCCAACAATCGGTGTATCGTATGGGACTGCTAATACTGGTTCAAAATTAACATGCGTAAATGTCAAATTACTATTAAGTTTTTGAACCTTAATCTCTCCACCAAATTTAACAATCTCTGCTTTATCCGGTTTTCTCTTCTCCCATACATTTCCTTCCTTCAACCAATTATCAGATACTTCTACTTGCTTTCCATTAATTATCTTTTGTTCAAAGAAACCATACTTATATCTAATTCCACATCCATTTCCTGCAATATTTAAAGATGCCATAGAATCTAAGAAACAAGCTGCAAGTCTCCCAAGGCCTCCATTTCCAAGGCCTTGATCTTGTTCTAATTCCTCTAGATCCCTTAAATCGATATTTAAATCTGCAAGAGCTTCTCTACAAACATCAATTATACCAAGATTCATCAGTACGTCTCCCAGTAATCTCCCTAATAAAAATTCCATTGAAAAATAGTATATTTGCTTTTCTCCAGAGTTATTATATTTCTTATTTGTATTCATCCAAATCCTAACCACATAATCTCTTATTAAGCTACCTAATGCCTCATACCTTTGTTGATTATTTCCATCTTCTATTTCTTCTCCATGCAAATTCTTATACTTATTTTCATAGGCCTTCTTAAAAGTTTCTTTATCTATAGTCAGCATACCAATCCCCTCCCAGAATTAAGCTTCGATGATTTCATTATACAATTCACTATACTCATCTGCTGATTTATCCCAGCTATAGTCAGAATTTATTGCCTGTTCAACAATAGAACTCCAACTATCTTTATCCTGATAAACTTCTAAGGCATATTCAATTATCATCAATAGTTCATTAGCATTAAAATTACTAAAACTAAATCCATTTCCTTTTCCACTGTACTTATTGTATGGTGATATAGTATCTTTCAAGCCACCTGTTTCCCTTCCTATAGGAACTGTTCCATATCTTAAAGCAATAAGTTGACCTAAGCCACAAGGTTCTGATAAAGAAGGTTTTAATAGCATATCACAGCTTGCATATATTTTATGAGCTAAAGATTTATCGTATTTTATGTTAGTTGATACTTTATCCTTATATCTGCTTTGTAATCCCTTAAAATGCTCTTCATATTGTTTATCTCCTGTTCCCAATATCACTAATTGAACATTATGCTGAAGTAATCTATCTGCTATATTTATTATTAATTCTAAACCCTTTTGATTATTGAGTTTAGATACAAAACCAAGCATTGGTATATCCTTATTTATAGGAAGTGATAAATCTTTTTGTAGATGAAGCTTATTGATATGTTTGCTCTCTATTAAATTTTCTTCATTAAAAGCTTCATATATGTCTGGATCTTTTTTAGGATTATATTCATCATAATCTAATCCATTTAATACACCTCGTATATTAAATTCTTTTTCTCTTAAAAGACCATCTAACTTATCACCAAATTGAGGAGTTTTAACTTCATTTGCATAAGTACTACTAACAGTTGTAATTCTATCTGCAAAATTAAGTCCACCCTTCATGAAGCTAACACCACCATAAAACTCTAGGCTTCCATTACTAAACAGCTCCATATCATATTCAAATAAATCTGGTAAAATATCAGGAGAGAAAACTCCTTTAAACATCATATTATAAAATGAAAAAACAGTTTTTATATTCTTATAATTTTCTTTTTTTGCATACTCATATTTCAACATAACAGGAATCATTCCTGTCTGCCAATCATTACAATGAATAATATCCGGTTTCCATCCAATCTCATCAATTAAATTTAATGCAGCCTTGTCAAAAAAAGCAAACCTCTCAGCATCATCTTCATATCCGTATTCCGAGTCTCTATTGAAATAATATTCATTATCTAAAAAATAGTAGGTAACATTATCTTTCTCATACTTCAAAACTCCACAATATTGATTTCTCCAACCAAGTTTTACAGTATACCATTTTATAAAATCTAGTTTTTTCTTTATATCTGCATCTAAATTTTTATATTTAGGAATAACAACTCTAATATCAATATTTTTTTTCTTTAAAGCTTTTGGTAAAAAACCAGTTGTATATCCAAGTCCTCCTGTCTTTATAAACGGATATGCTTCTGAAGCCACTAACAAAACTTTCATTAAACTCCCTCCTTCTACTATCATCCCTTATATAAAATATAAAGGCTTTAAACCTAAATCATTCATAGATTCATATTAAAAATAAACCAGTAAGACTTCATCCCCTTATTCATTTGTATTTCTATATAATCTATTCACAACTTTAAATATTTATTAATTGAAATTTTTTATAAAAATTTAATTATTTTGCTTTTCGATTCTTTTGCGGCCTACAATTATTTTTTAACGTATTGGAAAGCTTGCATATCAGAAGGCAGTAATAATGAGCACTCCCTCTCAAAAAAAGTTTTGAATTTCCTATACGTCAAAAAAAAGACTGGAAATAAGTTATCTAAAAACTTTATTTCCAATCTCCTATACTAAAATGACATAGTCAACTCTTCTTTTAATAGTTTTACAAAAACAAAATGAACTATCATTGATACTAAGATAGCAACAACTAAATTAAAAATTACAGTTAATACAAAAGTTAATATTACTTCTATCATATTAAATTTATTTGATACTACTAATTTTTTCAACTCATCAATTTCGCACATATTATATGCTACTACAATTAATATTGCTCCTAAAACAGTTAATGGAACAAATTTTATAAGTGGCATTAATACTTTCATTATTAATAACAAAATCAATGCACTTACAACTCCTGCAATTGGCGTTCTTCCTCCATTTTTTACATTTGCGGCTGTTCTTGCTATTGCTCCTGTTGCTGGAAGACCTCCAAATAATGCTGAAAATATGTTAGCTAGACCTTGTCCAACTAATTCGGTATTAGAATCATGTTTTTTATTAATCATATCATCTGCAACTACAGCTGATAATAAAGATTCTATAGCTGCTAAAAATGCTATTGATATTGAGGGTATAATTAATGCTACTATTTTATCAAATCCCATGCTTGGTAATTGAGGTACCGGTATTTTTGAAGATATTTCTCCAAATTGAGTCCCAATTGTACTCACAGGCAAAGTAAATATTGCTGCTATTACTGAAACAACAATTAGTGCTACTAATGATCCTGGTATTGATTTACTTACCTTTGAAACTCCTATAATAATTGCTATTGATATAATTCCTAATAATAAACTCCAAGAATTTAGTGAAGTTATATTTAATATGTACACTTTCCACTTTGAAATAAATTCTGATGGAACATTAGATAATTTTAATCCTAGTATGTCTTTAACTTGTGTAGAAAATAAAGTTACTGCTATTCCTGCTGTAAATCCTACTGTAATTGTTTTGGGAATAAATTTTATTAAATCACCTAAGTTCAAAAGTCCCATTAATATTAACATTATTCCTGCCATTAAAGTTGCTATTATTAAACCTTCAACTCCATGCTTTTCAATAATTCCATAAACAATTACTACAAAAGCTGCTGTAGGTCCTCCAATTTGAACTCTACTTCCACCAAATAATGAAATAAATAAACCTGCAACAATAGCTGTAATAAGTCCCTTTTCAGGTGTTACTCCAGATGATATCCCTAGTGCAACAGATAAAGGTAATGCTATAATTGCTACTATTATACCTGCAACAATATCCTTTATGAATTGTTCTTTAGTTAGTTCCTTCTCCCTATGTTTTAAGATAGAAAATAACTTTGGTTTTTTAAACGTAAGCCTCTTCATTATTATCGCCCCCATATTTTATTTTCAACATTTACGCAAAAAAAAAGGATAGAATTTCTATCCTTCTATAATTTATGTTACCTGGCAACGTTCTACTCTCCCACACAGTCTCCCATGCAGTACCATCGACGCTGTAGAGCTTAACTGTCCTGTTCGGAATGGAAAGGAGTGTTTCCTCTACGCCATCATCACCAGATGC
>CAKVFO010000119.1 GCA_934746785.1 uncultured Clostridium sp.
CCTTTACACCTGCCAACGTAGCTATAATTATTAAAATAACAATTAAACTTATCATTTTCTATCTCCTTTCAAATCACTATTCTATTATATTACTTATTTTATGTTATTTAACACTTTTTTACATAAAAAACTTAAAAAATCACTCTATATATTTTAATTTTTATTTTCCTAGACGTTAAAATAAGGCTTATATAGTTTTTATTAAAATATGATCCCTTTGCAGAATTTCCTGTTGTTTGATTATAAATATTATTCTTTTCAAAGAATGAATACTTATCTCCATTGCTATCAAGACCTATTTGATTGCTTTGGTTAGTCTTATAGAAATAGTTTCCTTCTGAATAAACAGCACTACCACTTCCTATTTGGTTTGCATTGTATTGTACTTGTGAACTTCCTCTAGAGTTTGTTCCACTTGGAGTAGTACTATTATCAAAGTAGTTATTATATAAGTGCACATATCCTCTCATTAAAGGACGTCCCTTTATATTAGGTCCAAACCAGTTATGGTGCATTGTTACACGAAGTTTCTTTCCACCATATTCATAAGAATCGTTTCTGTTAGCTCCAATAACCATAGCAAGTCTTTCAGAAGCTAAATCTTGATATCTTCCAACCCAGTTCCACATAGGATTTGGATTCATTCCTACCCATTCATTAGTAAAATAGAAATGACAATAAGATACTGTTACTCTATCTGATTGTAAAGATATTAGCATTAAATCATCACTTATATCAAAAAGTGTACAGTGATCTACCAAAGCATTTGTAGTACGTCTAAAAGAAATACCTAAATAGTTAGTTCCGCTTCCCCCTGGAACTATTGCACTTCCGCTTAATCTTTGTAAATCTGGAATTTTTCCTCTAAAAGTTATATTTTTAATTACTACATTGTTAATATTAGTTCCTTGTTTTAATGTAATATTATCAAACTAACTTAAATCCCCTCAATCTTGTTTCCTTAAATACGTCATATTTTTCTTAAATACAAAAAAGAACGAATTTAAGATAAAAAACCATGCTTTCTCCAACACCCTCTTTACTCTCTCTAATTTGCTCATACTATATTGTAATTTTAATATCTTCTTCTTTTATTCTTAAAATTTCCTTTTTATCTTCTATATTTTGTTCAATAACTCTATTTGCCTGATTCATTTTCACCTCTTCGAATAACTTTCTAACAAGACGTCCATTTCCAAAGTTCTTATCTCTATTTTTTAATATATAATCAAATAATTCATTTAACTTTTCATATGCCTTTTTAGAAATACTATATTCTTCTTTTAAACACAACATTAAAAATATTTGTAACAGTTCTTCTTTAGTATAATCCTTAAATTCAATATTAAATTTAACTCTACTTTCTAATCCAGGATTAAGATTTAAAAGCTCCTTCATTTCCTTTGTATATCCTGCCATTATAACAACAAACTTATCTCTGTTATCTTCCATTTCTTTAATAAGAGCAGCTATAGCTTCTTTTCCAAAGTCATTTGCTGTTTGACCATTTAAGCTGTATGCTTCATCTATAAATAAAACTCCTCCATAAGCTTCCTTTATCTTATCTAAAGTTTTAGGGCCTGTTTGTCCTACATATTCTCCAACAAGATCACTTCTTGTAACTTCAACTAAATGTCCCTTCTTTAATATTCCCATCGCCTTTAGAAGTTTTGCCATTATTCTTGCTACTGTTGTTTTACCTGTTCCAGGACTTCCTGTAAAAATCATATTCAATGATATATCCCCACATTCAATACCCATCTTCTCTTTTTTATTTTTAAGTTCTAAAGTATTTAAAATGCCTTTGACTATATCTTTAACTTCCTTTAAACCAACTAAACTATCAAGTTCTTCTTCTAATTCCTTGATATTATCCTTTGGATTTAGCATTAAATCTATACCGAAATCTGCTGAATCAAGTATTGTAAGTTCTTCTCTAGATTCTGATTCATCACCCATCCTAAAGGCTTTTTCACGAATTGCATCCTCTAAGATATTTCTTGCTGTTCTTGCATTTGCAAAATTTTCATATACCATTTGTCCGCTTATTTTTTTCATGAAAGCAACTTTTCCATCTTCAGTAAACTTATAATCTTCTTTTTCTGCCATGTTTTCTGCTATAGTTAAAAGTTCTTCATTTGAATAGTCCTCAAAGTTAACCTTTAGATTTATTCTACTTTCAAGACCTGGATTGAGCTTCATAAGATTTCTCATTTCATTAGTATACCCTGCTAAAATAACAGTAAACTTCCCTCTATTATCTTCCATAGCCTTTAAAAGAATTTCTATAGCTTCCTTACCATAATCATTACTATCCTTACCACCTTTAGCTAAAGTATAAGCTTCATCAATAAATAAAATTCCTCCCATGGATTTATCAATAGCTTTCTTAGTAAGTTTAGCAGTTTCTCCAACATACTTTCCTACAATATCACTTCTATCTACTTCTATGAGATGTCCTTGCTCTAAAATTCCAAGATAATAGAATATATCCCCTATAAGTCTTGCCACAGTAGTCTTACCTGTACCTGGATTTCCTAAAAACAAAAAATGATATGCCTTTTCTATATTTTTTTCTATACCAAGTACTTGCTCTCTATTCTTTTCATATTTAACAAGCTGAACAATTTTATGAACTTCTGTTTTAACTTTTTCAAGACCTGTTAGAGAATCTAACTTTTCTAGAGCCTCTGAAAGAGATGTTGTGTTTCTCTCCACCTCTTTTTTTGCATCACTTCGTCTTCTTCTTTTTTCTCCCTTCTCCTCAGCCTTTACTGTCTTATTTTTTTCTTCAGCTTTTTCCGCAGACTTTTCAAGAGTTTCTTCTTTAACTTGTGCCTCTTCCTTAAAATCTTCATCGTCACATTCTTCAATAACTTCAATGACCTTGTTTATCTTTTCTACTATAGAATTACTGAAAAACTCACCTTTTTCATCAGAGATTATATCTATACTGCCTTCTGAAGCCCTTTCTTTTTCTGCTTCTCCTAAAACTTCTGTAGTCATAAATCTTTCATAAATTTGATTTATATATTCAGAAATTTTTATAGCTATATATCCATTATGGGACTTAGAAATAGTGTCTTTACATTCCTTTAAACAATCTATATACTGTTCGTTAAAATATAATACTTTAATTATATCTAGATTTACATTTTCATCTTTGCCTAAATCTTTTGCTCTATATAATACTTCTAGTGTCTCCTTTGAATCTGCGCCTATAACTATATAAATTTCACTTATAATCCTTACAGCCCTAAAATTATTTTCATCTATCTTAACTGCACTTACTGCAAAAGCTAAAGCATCTTCATAATTCTTATATAAATATTCAATTTTTGCCAATACAATAATAGCTTCAATATCTTTCTTATTTAATTCATAGGCTTTATATGCATAATTATAAGAGTTCTCTAAATCATTTATCCCCAAAAAATACATACTTATCAAACTAAAATAATCTGTCTTATCCTTATCAAGAACTATTGCCTTTTTAAAACTTTCTTGTGCTTTAAAATATTCTTTAGCATTAACATAAATAACTGATAAAAGATAATATAATCCTGCATGTTCTGGAAAACACTTAATTGATTTTTCTAAAAGCATTGTACATTGATTATAATTCTGATAATCGCTATACCTTAATATTTCTCTTTTTATTTTATTAAATTGTGACTTATTAAAAAGATCTATATATTCCATTTACATTCCTTCCGCAATTCCCATAAAATGCTTTTGGTTTATTTTTCCCACTTATTAAAGTATACCAAACTTTTCTTTAATTGAATAAAAAACTTTAATCACATTTCATACACAAGTTAGAAATTGATACCAAAAGAAAAGGCAAACTAAAAAACTCTTAAGCTTTTTAATTTACCTTACTTTTTTATTTTATTATTCCATTTTTAATCAATTCAAATTTTCTTTCTATCTTTCTTCTAGATTCTTTAACAGTAGATCTTTCTAAAAAAATATCTAAATTTTCTTTCATAAGACAAGACAGTACTAATTCAGATATATATATAAGCTCTTTATCATCTTTAACATTTAGATTGTTAATATTTGTATATTCTTTAATAACCTTAATATCCTGTTCTTCATTATTAAAATCAAGGCAATTATTTATTAAATCCAAATCTATCTTAGATATATTATTACAGAAAAACTTTTGAAATTCTTTATTAATATCTTCACTAGTAATATAGTCAAAAACTATAAGAGCCATATCAAATATATCATTTTCTTTACTATTAATACTTTTAGATATTTCTGATAAAAAGCACTTTCTATATTCCTGCATTATATAAGTAAATAAGTCTTCCTTATTCTCAAAATACAGATAAAAGGCTCCTCTTGAAATACCTGCTTCCTTAATAATCTTATTTATAGATACATCATAAAAAGCTTTTTCACAAAACTCTTTTTTAGCTGCATTAATAATATTGTCCTTCTTTTCATTAGATAGATTAAAAAATGTATGTGTAGGCATTTTAAGCCTCCTTATAAATTATTCACTTCTTAAAGCTTCTACTGCATCCTTCTTTGAAGCCATCTTAGCTGGAATGTGTCCTCCTAGTATTGTTAAAACTGTACTTATTATAACTAATAATATAGCTGCTACTGGCGGAAGTTTAGCTACGTTTTCTAAATCAGTCATCTTATAAATTATAGAGTTTATTGGGAATGTTAAAGAATAAGCTATAACAATTCCAAGTACTCCTGAAAATACTCCAAGTATACATGTTTCAGCATCGAAAACTCTAGTTATATCTTTTTTACTTGCACCTAATGCTTTTAATATACCTATTTCCTTTGTTCTTTCAAGAACTGAAGTGTAAGTAATTATAGCAATCATTATTAAAGAAACAACTAAACTAATTCCTGCAAAAGCTATTAAAACAACTGTTATTCCTGTCATAATACCACTTGTCATAGTCATTATCTGATCAGCTAAATCTGTATATAAAACTTGATCTTCTGAAGATTTACCTTCATTGTAATCATCTAAATAATCAATAATTACATCCTTGTTATCAAAATCTGTTGGATAAATACTTATCATATATGGAGATGAATTTCCTCCTAAATATGAAAGCAGTTGTTCTTTAGTAGTTTCATCTAAACTTTCTAATGTTAAAACATTGCTATTTGAGTTTTCTTGTTCTTTTACAATATCAGATTCTTTTGCATTTTCTATTATAGCTTTAGAAAGTTCATCACTATAAGCTATACCTGGCATTAACATAGCAAAACCTGAATCTTCTTTAGCTCTTATAATACCAGTAATCTTTAAGTTCATATTATTTTCTGATTTATAAAGTTCATCATAATTAGTATTCATTGTATAAATTCCCATGTTGCTCTTAACATAGTAATCGTTATTTAAAATTTCTTTAATTTCTAATCCTACTAAATCATCAAAACTAACAGTACCTGGTTCAAAACCTAAAGCCTTAAATGCACCTTCATCTAATCTATTTTTACTATCAACAACTAAAACTAAATCTGTTTTTTCACTTGGATAATTTCCTGATAGTAAATCATAGTTTTTTTCTAAATATGTTTCATTGCTATCACCTAAAGTTTTTGGATAAGCTGCAAATTTAATATCTGAAGTATTAACTGGTTTAATAGCTCCCTTTTGATTCATCAACAAATTAAGGCCAACTGTTCTTGTATATCCAATACTTTGTATATACTCTGGATTAATATTTTCTATATAATTAATATAATCATCATTAATTTTATTTTTATGAGTAACTTTATATTCTTCTGAATTATAAGAATAAACTTCTTGTACATCTGGGTAGCTTTCTTCACTTGCCTTAATTCCCATCATTTCCTTTTGTCTATCTTGTAATTTATCTATATCTACTTCTGAATTTTCCTGAGTTATCATTATAGGAAATGACGAAAAACTATCACTTTGGAATTTTGTAATCTGTTCTTGGAATCCTGAACTCAATGACATAATTACAGCTATTCCTATAATACCAATACTTGAAGCAAAAGCTGTAAGGGCTGTTCTTCCCTTTTTAGTCTTTATATTTGTAAAAGATAGTTTTAAAGCTGTTAAAAAGCTCATGCTTGTTTTCTTAAGTTTAAAATCATCTTCTTTCTTTTCACCTTCATATGGATTGCTATCAGATATAATATTTCCATCTTTAAACTCTACTATTCTATCTGCATATTCATTTGCCAGCTCTGGATTGTGGGTAACCATTATAACCAGCTTATCCTTTGCAACTTCCTTTATTAAGTTCATAATATCTACTGAAGTATTTGTATCTAATGCTCCTGTTGGTTCATCAGCAAGTATTATATCAGGATCATTAGCTAAAGCTCTTGCTATAGCAACCCTCTGCATCTGACCACCTGATAGCTGGTTAGGTTTCTTATGTAAGTGTTCTTTAAGACCTACTTTTTCTAAAGCTTCTAAAGCTTTTTCATGTTTTTCTTTTGAACTTACACCACTTAAAGTCATTCCAAGTTCAACATTTTCTACTATACTTAAATGAGTTATTAAGTTATAGCTTTGAAAAATAAAACCTATAGAATTATTTCTATAACTGTTCCATTCCTTTTCCGTAAAGTTCTTTGTAGATTTTCCATTAAGAATAAGGTCTCCGCTTGTATAATTATCAAGACCTCCAATGATATTTAAACTTGTAGTCTTCCCAGAACCGCTTGTACCTAAAATAGCTACAAACTCTTTTTCTCTAAAAGAAACAGACACACCTTGTAATGCATGAGTTTCTATTTCACCTATCTTATAGGTCTTCTTAATGTCTCTTAACTCTAACATCTTCTCTCCTTTTATCTTTTGTTCATAATTGTAAGTTATCATTTTTATATAGTATATATGACAACCTGTCACAATACAAACATTTTTTATAATAACTGTAACAATAGTTACAGACTTTTTCTGATAAATATAGTAAAATATAATATAAAAGAATGAATTACTATCATTCGCATTTTACAACCTAAAATCTTACATAACCAGGGGAGGTTTTAATATGAGTTGTGGCTGTGGAACACATGAAAAGGATGGAAAAGCTATAGTAGATAGAGTTAGAGAAATCGGAAGAGATAAAGAAAAACTTACTACTCCACATTCTATTACTTGTTCATGCGGTGAAGTTTTTACTATGACAACTTTAGTTGACAATTGTCCTAAGTGTAAAATGACTTATGGAGTTACACCTTGTACTCAAGAGGATAAGTCAAAAGTAAAACCAGCAGATATAAACTATTAAAACAGGTTAAAAAAGCTGTAGATAGACTTAATAAAATAAATCTATCTACAGCTTTTTTATTATAATTAATTTTATAGATGTTGTTTTATAACTTTTGCTAAAGCTTTTATTCCTTTTTCAATATCTTCAAAGCTTGAATTAGTATAATTTAATCTCATAGTATTGTTAGGATCCTCATCTTTATTAGCATAGAAAGGAACTCCTGGAACGAAAGCAACATTTTCTTCTCCTGCTTTTTCTAAAAGTTCTGAGACATTGATGCTGTCAGGAACTGTCATCCATAAGAACATTCCTCCATCTGGTTCAGTATATTTAATTTCAGATGGCATGTACTTCTTAATCATTTCTACCATGTAGTCCCTGCTTTCTTTATATGCAGCTCTTATTTCCTTTATATGATCATCTATATTGTAGTCACAAAGATATTCATATAAAACTCTTTGACTAAAGTAGTTAGTATGAAGGTCAGCTGCTTGTTTCATAACAACTAATCTTTCTATTATTTCAGTACTTGCACATACCCATCCAAGTCTCATAGCTGGTGCAAATACCTTAGAGAAAGAGCCTAATGCTATACACTTATCTCCAAGTAATGATTTCATTGACTTAGCATTTTCTCCATAGAATCTTAATTCTCCATATGGATTGTCATCTATCATTATAGTATCTGTCTTTTTAACTATTTCAGTTAAAGCTTCTCTGTTTTTGTTTGAATATGTAATTCCAGATGGATTTTGAAAGTTAGTTACTGCATAAAATAACTTAGGATTAGTACACTCAAGTTTTTCTTCAAGTTCATCAAGCTTAATTCCATCTTCATTTAATTCAACAGATACAAACTTTGGTTCAAACACACCAAAACATTGAATTGCTCCAAGATATCCTGGACGTTCAACCATAACATAATCATCTTTATCAAGCATTACCTTACCTATAAGATCTAGAGCTTGCTGTGAACCATTAGTAATAAGAATGTTATCAGCAGTTACATTACAATCTTTATAATATCTGTTTACAATATATTCTCTTAATGGCTTATATCCCTCTGTTGTACTATATTGAAGAACCTTAGGTCCATCTTTATCTAACACCTTAGCAGTTGCTTTCTTTATATCTTCAACTGGAAATAATGCTGGGTTGGGTAATCCTCCTGCAAAAGATATAACCTCTGGTCTTTCTGTTACCTTTAATATTTCTCTTACGAAAGACTTTGGTACCTTATTTACTCTTTCTGCAAATCTTATATTGTTTTTATTCATTTTGTCATGCCCCCCTGGTTAATTTATCAATAATTATTTGTAGAGATTTTTTTATCCCCCAATATACCTCTATCAAATATTATTTCCCTTTATACATTTATAACTCTTTATTACAAATTTATCAAGTCCTTTATTTCCACTAATTATGTCATATACTTGTGATTTATCTGTAATTTATTATTTTTTTTATTATTATGTATTTTTATGCATTTTATTAAAGTGTAGGGCAAATTTACTCCCACACTTTTTCTAAACAATATCTATTATAGCTGGTGAATCTATTTTCTTTCCCTCATAAGTAAATCTTGACCCATGACAAGGACACTCCCAAGCTAAATCATCTGGATTCCATTGAAGCTGACATCCTAAATGAGGGCACTTAGTAGATACAGCAAAAATTCTTCCCTCTTTATCCTTATAAACTCCAGCTTTTTTTCCATTATAATCAACAACTCCTGCATGACCTTTTTTAATATGTTCAACATGACTTTCTGGTATATATATTTTTTCTGCAAAGAAATTCTTAGAAGTTTCACTCACATCCTTTGCAATATTACTTATGGATGCAGATAAATCAAATCTAGTTGGTGCAAAGATGTCAGAAAAATCATTTTCTTTTCCTAATATCATATCTCTTATAATAAAAGCGGAAACCATGGAACTTGTCATTCCCCATTTGTTAAAACCTGTTGCTACATATATATTAGGAGTCTTCTTAGAATATCTTCCTATATAAGGTATGCCATCTACAGTCATACAATCTTGAGCTGACCAATGATATTTTTCTACTGCATCAGGGAAAATTTTTTTAGCTGCTTCCCTTAATTTTTCATAAGAGCCGCCAGTCTTATTTTCACCAGTTCTATGACCTGCTCCTCCAAAAAGAAGAAGATTTTTATACATTCTAAAAGAATATCCTTGTTTATCATAATCTATAAACATACCATCTACAGGCTTTACATTATCTAAAGCTAGTACATAAGATCTTTCTTGATGCATCTTCATGAAATAATAACCTGGTGTATTCATAATAGGATAGTGAGTTGCTACAACTATATGTTCAGCTTCAATAGTTACATTATCAGTGATAACTTCTTTTTCTCTTATTTCTAAAGCTCTTGTATTTTCATATATAATTAAATCTTCTGATATATCTTTTAAAAACTTAAGAGGATTAAATTGAGCTTGATTATTAAACTTTACAGCTGCCTTAACTTCAAGAGGAAGTGAAGTTTCAGTTACAAATTCAGCATTGATACCAGCTTTCTTTGCTCCTTCTGCCTCTTCCTTAAGCTTATCAGTATCATTTAGCGAATAAATATAAGCTGATTTTTCTTCGAAGTCGCAGTCTATATTTCTTTTTTCAATGATATCTTTATAAGTTTTAATAGCAAGTTCATTAGCTTTTGCATATTGAATAGCTTTATCTAAGCCAAATTCCTTTATTATCTTTCCATAAACTAAATCATGCTGGGAAGTTATTTTAGCAGTAGTATTTTTAATATTACCGTTGCAAGTTTTTCCTGAGTCTATTACAACAACTCCTCTTCCTGATTCTTTTAAAATATAAGCTGTTAATATTCCTGCAATACCTGCCCCTATAACTAAAACATCAGTTTTTATGTTTTTGTCTAAAGACTTTCTATCTTTGAATTTAACAGATTCACTCCATATTGATTCCATGAAATCACCACATTTTCTTAATAGTTTTTACTATTATCTTTCCCAAAAATATATTTCAAATCCTTTAAAAATATAAACCTTTAAAAGATACATAAAAAAAGAGTACCAAGTTTTATAAGCTCAGTACTCTAGCTATTATTTTATATCTTTTACTTGTCATTACCTTTATTATTCTTTAAGCTTACCCATTTAATCTTTTCATCTTTAATCTGTTTTTCACACTCTACTACTAG
>CAKVFO010000120.1 GCA_934746785.1 uncultured Clostridium sp.
ATTTCTTTATCAGTAAATACCAATAATCAGTGACTTTTAGAGCCTTTTGGATGGCTTTAACAAAGTTGCTTCCTGCGCTGAAAAGCGTGGCATCAGCAACTTTGTGCTTAGAACAGAAAGGGTGGATGAAATATGAAAAATATATGGAGTAAAACTTTAAAACCAGGAGAAAAGTGGTCTGGAAATATAGGAAAGGGAAAGTATATTCATTTTAAAGCTTTAGGTGACGATGCTAATGTTTCAATGCTTATGTACAACATGAGAGATACTGCTGAAAGATATAATATGCCAGATACTTTAAAGGCACAATTTACAGCTTACTTAACAAGAGGAAATGTTTTAATGAGTGACAATGGAAGAGTTTTAGCAAGCATAGTTGAAGATAGTCTTGGATGGCATGATACTATATCAGGCTATTGTACAAGAAAGATGGTTGATGAAAAGTATGGAAAAACTACTTATGGAGATTGCAAAAATGACTGGCTTAGAAGTGGAGAAGAAAACTTCCTTGTAGAATTAATTAGAAATAATATGTCAAGAAGAGATATGGTACCTTGTGTTAACTTGTTCTCTAAGGTTTATGTTGAAGAAGATGGCAGCATGCATTATTTAAAGGGGCACTGCAAGGAAGGTTCAACAGTAACTCTTAGAACTGAAATGGATGTAATAGTACTTTTCTCAAATACACCTAATGCTTTAGATGAATCAGAAAAGTATCCTAGCGTACCAGTAACTATAGAGGTATATGATGCTCCTAAAGTTGATTTATTAGATGAATGTGTAAATCATAGACCTGAAAATTACAGAGCTTTTGAAAATACATGGGATTATAACAACTTACTTGGATTATAGGATTTAGAATGGAGGAATTAAGATGTACGGATTTATTAAAAAAGAAAGTGAATTAAAGATAGAAGATGCAATATATAACGAAGTAATTCAAGCAGGAGATGGATGGATGCATGAACTTAAGGCAGGACAAAGTCTTAGAATTTTAGATTTAGAAGGAAACCAGGCAGTAGATACTACTTTTTATGATTTGAAAAATCCTGATGATCATTATGGAGCTGTAACTACTATTGTAATGCAGAAAAAAATTTATCTTACAACAGGAAGTATTTTAAGAACTGAATCTGGAAAGCCACTTCTTAAGATTACAGCAGATTTAACAGGACGCCATGATACTTTAGGAGGTGCTTGTTCATCACAAAGTAATACAGTACGTTATGCTAGAGAAAAAATAGATATGCATAATTGTCGTGACAGCTTTATGTTACAGCTTGCCTTAAGTAATTCTGGTATTGCTAAAAGGGATTTAGCTCCTAATATAAACTTCTTTATGAATGTACCAGTTACTAAAGAAGGAGGATTAAAGTTTGATGATGGTGTTTCTGCACCAGGTAAATATGTTGAAATGAAGGCTTTAGAGGATACTATGGTGCTTATTAGTAACTGTCCTCAATTAAATAATCCATGTAATGCTTATAATCCAACTCCAGTGAGGTTAATTATATGGGATTAGAGGTGAGTATATATGTTTAAGAAAGTATTAATAGCAAATCGTGGTGCCATTGCTGTAAGAATTGAAAGAACTTTAAAGAAAATGGGTATTAAGAGCATTGCAGTATACTCAAAGGCTGACCAGGACAGTCTTCATGTAGAAAATGCAGATGAAGCAGTTTTCTTAGGTGATGGCAGTGCTAATGAAACTTATTTAGATACTAAAAAAATATTAGCTTCTGCCATAAAAACTAAGGCAGAAGCTATTCACCCAGGTTATGGCTTTTTAAGTGAAAATACTGATTTTTCAAGAGAATGTGAGAATTTAGGCATTAAGTTTATAGGGCCAACAGCTGATCAGATTGAATTATTTGGACTTAAACATTCAGCAAGGGAACTTGCTTTAAAAGCTAATGTGCCATTACTTCCAGGTACAGGTTTATTAAGTGGTATAGATGAAGCTATAAAAGAAGGTAAGAAAATTGGATACCCTGTAATACTAAAAAGTACTGCTGGAGGCGGCGGTATAGGTATGAGAATATGTAACTCAGAAGAAGAACTTGTAAATGCCTATGAAGCTGTATGCCATCTTGCTGAAGCTAACTTTAATAATGCTGGGGTTTTTCTTGAAAAATATATTGTTAAATCTAGGCATGTTGAAGTACAAATCTTTGGTAATGCTTTTGGAGAAGTAGTTACTTTAGGTGAAAGAGATTGTTCTGTACAAAGAAGAAATCAAAAGGTAGTTGAAGAAAGCCCAGCTCCAAATTTACCAGATAGGGTAAGACAAGAAATGTATAAAGCAGCTGAAAGTTTAGCTAGAGAAGCAGCTTATAGAAGTGCTGGAACAGTAGAATTTTTATATGATGAAACAACTGAAGAGTTCTTCTTCCTTGAGGTAAATACAAGACTTCAAGTTGAGCATGGAATAACAGAAGAGGTATTTAATATTGATCTAGTTTCTTGGATGGTTAGAGAAGCTTGTAATGAACTTAGAGATTTAAAGACTTTAGTAGGAAAACCTGAAGGACATGCTATTGAAGTAAGAGTTTATGCAGAAGACTGTTTAAATGGCTTTAGACCAAGTACAGGTAAAATAGATGAAGTTAAATTCTCTAAGGAAGCAAGAATAGAAACTTGGATTCAAAAGGGTATTGAAGTGTCTTCATTATATGATCCTATGATGGCAAAACTTATTGTCTATGGAAAAGATAGAGATGATGCACTATACAAAATGAAGAAAGTTTTAAAGGACTCAAGAGTTTATGGAATAACGACTAATATGCAGTATTTAAAGTCTTTACTTCATAATAAGGACTATGAAAAGGGTAAGTTATTTACTGGAATGCTTAAGGATTTTCATCCAGAAGAATATGCTTTAGAAGTTTTAGATGGTGGAGTTCAGACAACTGTTCAAGATTATCCTGGTATGGTTGGTTACTGGTCTGTAGGTGTTCCTCCTTGTGGTCCTATGGATAATTACAACTTTAGAATAGGAAATAGTCTTCTTGGTAATAATGAAGATGCACCAGGTCTTGAACTTACATTAAGAGGTGGTGCTTATAAGTTTAGAACTGCCATGAGTTTTTGTATAACAGGTGCTGATATGCAGGCTGAGCTTGATGGAGAGCCAGTTCAAAGATATAGAGTTATATGTGCTATGCCTAATCAGGTTCTTAAGTTTAAAGACTGTAAAGTTGGTATGAGAGCTTACCTTTTAGTAGCTGGAGGCTTTGATGTTCCTAAGATAATGGGCAGCAGTTCAACCTTTATAGATGGCAAATTTGGAGGCCATGGAGGAAGAACTTTAAGAAGTGGAGATGTTCTTAGAGTTACTGAAAAATGTTTAATAGGTTCTATTGAATCTCTTCCTGATAAGTATTGGCCTAAGATTACTAACACATGGACTATTGGAGTAATTCCAGGACCTCAGCCAACAAAGGAATATTTAAAGAAAGAATATTTAGATACTTTAACAAGTACTGAATATGAAGTTAATTTTAACAGTGCAAGAACAGGAATTAGATTAAATGGGCCAATTCCACAGTGGGCTAGGGAAGATGGTGGAGAGGCAGGATTACATCCTTCTAACATCCATGATAATGCCTATGCCATTGGAACTTTAGATTTAACAGGAGACCAGGCTGTTATTTTAGGACCTGATGGTCCAAGCCTTGGAGGATTTATATGTCCTGTAACTACAGCTAAAGGTGAACTTTGGAAGTTAGGCCAGCTTCATTCTGGTGATAAGGTTAGATTTCAATTATTAACTTTAGAAGAAGCTGAAGTAATAAGAAAACTTCAAGATGATAATATAAACAGCAAGTATTCAGTTATAAATCTTCCAAATGAACAATCTGATATTACAGCAGATTATGCAGTATTAGCTAAGGAAAAAGTACATAATACAGAAATACTAATAAGATTAGATGGTGAAGAAAATATCTTAGTTGAATATGGAGAAATGGAACTTAATATAGAAAGCAGATTCCGTGTTCATGTATTAATGCAGGAATTAGAAAAGACAAATCTTCCTATTATAGATATGACACCAGGAATTAGATCAATTCAAATTCATTTTGATGTAAATAGGATAAATGCTAGGGAAATGACAGAAAAGGTACTTGAAATAAATAATTCATTAAAAGAACTTAAAGATATAACTGTACCATCAAGAATTATTAAACTTCCTTTATCTTGGGATGACCCTCAAACTCAGCTGGCAGCTAAAAGATATCAAGAAACAGTTAGAGAAAATGCACCTTGGTGTCCGAGCAATCCTGAGTTTATAAGAAGAATTAATGGATTAGACAGCATAGGAGATGTTAAAGATATAGTATTTAATGCAGAATATCTTGTTTTAGGCCTTGGTGATGTATACCTAGGTGCACCAGTAGCTATACCTATTGATCCAAGACATAGAATGGTAACTACTAAATATAATCCAGCAAGACCATGGACCCCAGAAAATGCAGTAGGTATTGGAGGAGCTTACCTTTGTGTTTATGGAATGGAGGGTCCTGGCGGTTATCAATTTGTAGGACGTACAGTTCAAATGTGGAACAAACTTAAAGAAACTAAGAGTTTTAAAAAGGGCAAACCATGGCTTTTAAACTTCTTTGATATATTAAAATTTTATCCTGTTTCACCTGAGGAAATATTAAAACTTAGAGAAGATTTTATAAGAGGAAAGTTTGAAGTAGAAATAGAGGAAACTACTTTTAACTTAGGAAAATATGAAAAATTCTTAGAAGAAAATAAAGACAGCATTAAGGAATTTAAGAATAAGCAGGAAGCAGCCTTTGAAGCAGAAAGACAAAGATGGAAAGATGAAGGCTTAGATGAATTTATATCAGATAATGATGTATCTTCTGAAATATGTGATGAAGAAATTGCTAAAGGTTGTGAGGCTGTAATTACTAATATACCAGGTGCAGTATGGAAGGTGTTAGTAGAAGAAGGGGAAGAAGTTAAAGAAGGACAGGAAATTATAGTTCTAGAAAGTATGAAAATGGAGTTTCCTATACAATCCCCTTATAGTGGAGTTATAGATAAGATATATATTAAAACTGGAGATCAGATTAATGCAGGACATTTAGCAGCATCTATAAGAGTAAAGGAGTGATTTTTTTGAAGTACTTCCCAAAGAAATTAACAATAAAGTGGATAAGAAATAGTTACAAGTCAGGTAAGCTAAAGCCTGTAGAACTAATTGAAGAGATAATTAAAAGAGTAGAAAGTAATGAGGATAAGAATATTTGGATTACAAAGCCATCCATGGATTTTATAAAAGTTTATTTAGATAACCTATTGTTAAAGGATATTGAAAAATATCCTTTATGGGGTATCCCCTTTGCAGTAAAGGACAACATTGATGTTAAGGGATTAAAAACAACTGCTGCCTGTGAAAAATATGGATATGCAGCTAAAGAAAGTGCTTTTGTTGTAAATAAGCTTGTAGAAGCTGGAGCAATACCAATAGGTAAAACTAATCTTGATCAATTTGCTACAGGATTAGTTGGGACAAGAAGTCCATATGGAGAAGTTCATAATGCTTTAGATGATAAGTTAATAAGCGGCGGTTCAAGTTCAGGTTCTGCTGTATCAGTAGCCTTAGGTGAAGCTACTTTTTCGCTAGGAACAGATACAGCAGGTTCAGGAAGAGTACCAGCAGCTCTTAATAATTTAGTTGGATATAAACCATCTTTAGGAGCTTGGTCTACTAAAGGAGTTGTACCAGCCTGTGCAAGTTTAGATTGTGTAACTGTTTTTGCTAATAACTTAGAAGAGGCTGAAATAGTAAATTCTTATGCAAGAGGTTTTGACGATAAATGTCCATGGTCAAAGGAATACAAAGATATTGTTAAGAATATGCCTAAAGTTATTTATCTTCCAAAGGATGAACCAGAGTTTTATGGACAATTTAAAGAGAGCTTTAGAGCTAAGTGGAGTGAAGCAGTAGAAAGACTTAAAACTTTAGATATAGAAATTAAATATATTGATTATAGCATTTTTCAAGAGGCAGCCTCTATTTTATATGATGGGCCATGGGTTGCTGAAAGATATAAAGACCTTGGAAAGTTTATAGAAGAGAACAAAGACGATATATTTCCAGTTACAAAAACTATACTTGAGTCAGGAAATAAATCATCAAATACAGCAGTAAAAATGTTTGAAGCTCTCCATAGATTACAGGAAATAAAGATGATATCAAAGAATCTATTAAAGAATGCTGTAATGATAATGCCAACAGCTGGTGGAACTTTTACTCGTGAAGAAGTAAGGGAAGATCCTATAAAAACTAATTCTATTATGGGTAAATATACTAATCATTGCAACCTTTTAGATATGTGTGCAATAGCTGTGCCAGAGAAGAGTGACGATATTAAGCTTCCTTTTGGAATTACTATTTTTTCATTAGCTGAAAATGAAGGATTAATTCTAAAAACAGCTGAAGAGTTCTTAAGAAAGGAGAGCATAGATATAGCTGTATGTGGTCTCCATATGGAGGACATGGAACTTAATAGTCAGCTTATAGAGTTAGATGCTAAGTTTGTAGGTACTAAAAATACAAGTAGTGATTATAAAATGATTAAGTTAGATACTAATCCTTTAAAACCAGGACTTATAAGAGTAAAAGAAGATGGAAAATCTATCAAAGTAGAGGTTTATAAGATGCCTGTTTCAAACTTTGGAAAGTTTTTAACTAAGGTACAAAAACCTCTTGCCATTGGAAATATTGAATTAGAAGATGGACAAGTTATTAAGGGATTTATATGTGAAGGCTATGTAAAGGAAGATAGTCAGGACATTTCAGATTTCAAAAGTTTTAGAGAATATATAAGTAAATAAAGGGAGGTAGAGAAAAATGAAAATGATAAGAGCAATTGTAAGACCAGAAAAAGTGGAGGATATAATGTCAGCTATAGCTCAAGGGAAACCCCAGGTTTAATTCCAGATACTTTGGCAGTTTCTAAAAGAGTAGAAAACAGCAGCAGCGAATATGTACAAAAGGTTATCAATTCTTGGTTTGATGGAACAAAGCTTTTAAATAAAAGAGATGATAAATTTATAGAAGCAATTGCAGATAAAGCTGAAATAACTAAGGAAGAGTACCTTAATATGTTAGATGGAGTTACTATTTATGATAAGAAAGGTAATGAAGAAATCTTTACAGAAGGTGAAGGCTACAATCATTTAAATTATACTTTGAAAGATACTTCAGAATTTTTATTAGATGTACAGATGATTGAAAGAATGCCGAAAGATTTAGAAAAACTTTTAAATAAGCGCTATATAGAAGGAGGTAAAGATAATGATTAAAGTAAAGATAAGGAAGGAAATAGATAAAAAGAAATATCTAACTCTTGCAGTTTTAACTTTTGTAATAATTATTGCAGTCTGGTCTTTAGTCAGCGGTTTAGGACTTATAGATACAATTTTTTTGCCAACTCCTTTAAGTGTAATAGAATATTTTATTGAGTCAGTGCAAAATGGAGTACTCATGGCTAATATGGGCATTAGTATTTATAGAATTATGCTAGGTTTCTTAATAGCTGTTATTTTAGGAGTACCTATAGGAATATTAGCAGGTACTTTTAAACCCTTTGAAGCTATAGTAAGACCTTTATCTGAATTTATTAGATATATGCCAGTTCCAGCCTTTGTGCCACTTATTATGGTCTGGGTAGGAATAGGTGAAAGCGCAAAAGTTACAGTTATCTTTATAGGAACATTTTTTCAACTTGTTTTAATGGTGGCTGATGATGCAAAGGCTGTTCCTGATGATCTTATTAATGCAAGTTATACCTTAGGAACCAACACTAGAACAGCTATTACTAAGGTGCTTATTCCAGCAATGATGCCAAGACTTATGGAAACTTTAAGAATGATGGTAGGATGGGCTTGGACATACTTAGTAAGTGCAGAACTTGTAGCAGCCAGCAGTGGACTTGGTTACAGCATTTTAAAGGCACAAAGATTTGTAAAAACAGATGCAATTTTTAGTGGAATAATTATAATTGGTTTACTTGGTCTTATTACAGATAGAATTTTTGCCATGGTAAATAAGAAGTTATTCCATTGGGTAGAAGGAGGAAAGTAACATGCTATTAATGAAAAGAAAAAGACAAGAATTACCTTCTTTAGATTCTCATATTGAAGCTAACTTTGCTGATAGTAAAATACATGTAAAGGAAGTATCTAAGATTTATAATTCATCTAAAGGTGATACTTTAGCTATGGACAAGGTTTCAATGAATATTTTAAGTAATGAATTTGTGTGTATTGTAGGGCCATCAGGCTGTGGTAAATCTACATTATTAAGAATGATTGCAGGTTTAGATGAAGTAAGCAGCGGTAAAATTATAATACAGGATAAGGATATTATAGGACCTGGTGTAGACCGTGGAATGGTGTTTCAAGCTTATACCTTATTTCCTTGGATGACTGTTGAGGAAAATATAAGATTTGGCCTTAAGCTTAAGAAAATGCCAATAGATAAACAGAATGAAATTGTAGATAAGTATCTTAAGGTTACTAAGCTTGAAAACTTCAGAAAAAGCTATCCAAAGGAATTATCAGGAGGCATGAAGCAAAGGGTGGCAATTGCAAGGGCTTTAGCTAATAGTCCAGAGGTTTTATTAATGGATGAACCTTTTGGAGCATTAGATCCTCAAACAAAAGCTGATATGCAGGTATTAATGAGAGAGATTTGGCAGGTGGAAAAGCCTACTATTATATTTGTAACTCATGATATTGATGAAGCTGTATTTTTAGCTAGTAAAATATATGTTTTAACAGAAAGACGAGGTAAGATTAAGGAAGAAGTACCAGTATTGCTTTCTTATAAGAGGAATTTAGAAATTAAAGATAGTGAGGAGTTTATTGCTTTAAAGAATAAGGTTAATGGGCTTATTAATAAGCAATAAACGTTACTTTTGCATATTGTAGTAATTTGATTATAATAAATAAAAATAGGGAAAGCTAATATTAAACCTGCTTATGGAGTATTTGGCAATATCGCGATGTAGAACTTATTGAGAAAAAGATGCATCCATAAACAATGAAATCTTTGGTGAGGACTTTCACAAAATGCTTTTAGCAATACAAAATTTAATTGAATATTTAAATAGAAATTACTTTAAGAATGATAAAATAGAAGATAAAATGAATACAATGACTAAAACATTATATGATCCTTGATGATGAAGCGATAAGTATAAATACAGGTTTAGATGAAGTAAAGAAATTAAGATTAGAGAAAAACAATAAAAAATAAGGAAAATCCATCTATTGAAAGACAATTTATGTAATAAAGTGAAATTACCTAACTAAGAACAAAGTGGCTGACGCCACGCTTTTCAGCGCAGGAAGCCACTTTGTAAGCCATGCAAAAGGTTCTTAAAGCAAAATAATTTCCTATTAAAATAGAATTTAATTATTTTGCTTTTCGGTTCTTTTGCGGCACTACATTTTTCTTTTTAACGTATTGGACGACTTACATATCAGAAAGCCAGTTATAATCAGTGCTCGCTCTCAAAAAAAGTTTTTAATTTCCTATACGTGAACAAAGTTAGGTGATTTTCTATATAATCAAATAGTATTAGAATTTATGTTTTCAAAAATCTTATGAAGTTTATCCTGACATTTCTTAAATAACTCTTCATTATATACTTTAACTTCTTCTTCAAAAAACTTTCTATCATCAATATAAATCTTATAAGGCAGCTCTATTTGAATACAATTAATCTTACTCCTATACTTTTCACTATAATACTTAGTAATATGACCGCCAGTAAATATTTCATTCCTCAAAATTTCAAAACCTTCATTAATAAATTCAGAGCAGATTAAATCAAGACTTTCTTTAGAAGAGGATAATCCGTTATTATTGCTTATAATAACCTTAGTGTTTTCTTCATTTTCAACATAATAGCTATGAAGATCAATTAAATAGAGAGTTTTAAACTTCTTAAGTTTATTATCAATTAAATTTTTCAAAGCATTATGATAAGGTTCATAATAAAACTTAATTCTTTCTTCAATATCTTTTCTAGATAAATCATGTTTATATATTAGTTTTCCATGAGAGTTTTTAGAAAACGCCAAATTAGTTCTATAATTTAAGGTATCTTTTCTATCTATTTTTCTATTAACATCTATAACATATCTATTTAAATTATTAAAAATCATAGTAATTCCCATGTCTTTAACAAAGTCATAAAGCTCTGGTAAAAACCAGTCAGTGCTGTCTAGTATGATATTTTCATTAAACTTTTTCTTAATATCATTTGGAACAAAAGTACCACTATGAGGCAGGCTGACTATTATAGG
>CAKVFO010000121.1 GCA_934746785.1 uncultured Clostridium sp.
CATTGATACTTGGTTTAACATAGTCGTTTTCAAGGGCTATAAAGGCTAAAGTAGAAAGACTATCAAGGTTTCCTATAATTCTAGCTGACTTTTTAAGTCTTGAAATTTCAGCTTCTACCTTGTTTCTTACATCTATAAATAACTCATATTCAAGTTTCATAAGTTTTTCTTCAGAACCTAAAATCTTTTCTTCCATTTCCTTAAGTTCAGAAGTTATAAATCTTTCAGCATTTGATAAAGTCTGCTTTCTAATATATCTTCCTTCTGGAATAGATGCATAATTAGCTTTAGATATTTCTATATAATATCCAAATACTTTATTATAACCAACCTTTAAAGATTTGATTCCAGTAAATTCTCTTTCACTGTTTTCTAAAGAAGCAATCCATTCCTTACCGTGGTATTTAGCTTTTCTAAGCTCATCTACCTCTTCATTATAGCCGTCTTTAATTATATTACCTTCTTTAATGCTTAAAGAAGGATCTTCCTTTATTGATTCACTTAAAAGATTTTTAATGTCTGTAAGTTCATCTAAATTGTTATAATAATCTTTTAAAAGCTTTGAAGAAGCATCTTTTAAGTTTTCCTTAATTGAAGGTATCTTTTCTAAAGAAGATTTTAAAGAAATCATATCCTTAGCATTTACATTACTAGATGCTATTTTACCTACGATTCTTTCTATATCATAAATTTCCTTTAAAGAAGTTCTTATATCTTCATTTAAGGAGATATCATTAAATAACTCCTCTACACCATCAAGTCTCTTTTCTATTTCTGACTTAACAATTAAAGGTTCATCTATCCATCTTCTTAAAGCTCTTCCTCCCATAGAGGTAGCTGTTTTATCCATTACCCATAAAAGAGAACCCTTTTTTCCCTTTTCTCTAATACTTTCAGTAAGCTCAAGGTTTCTTCGTGAGTTACCATCTATAGTCATGTAGTTTACTATGTCATATTGTTCTAAGAAGTTAATATTAGTTAAGCTCATCTTTTGAGTTTCAAATATGTACTTTAATAAAACCTTACAAGCTTCTTTTGATGATTCATCAAGACCATCAACTTCTACATCAGTAAACTGCTCTTTAAGTTCTTTATCTGTAACTTGGAAATTAGCAAGCTTTCTTTTTGTAATTAAAGCTCCAGTTAAATTATGAACATCACTTATTAAATCTTCACTAGAGCTTTCATCCATAATAACTTCTTTTGGATTAATTTTAGATATTTCATCTAATAAGGTGCTTCTAAGAGAAGTAAAACTTGTAGTTTTAAATTCACCTGTACTAATATCAGTTAAAGCTATAGCCATCTTGTTGCCATCTTCAACAATTGAAGCTAAGTAAGTATTAGCATTTTGGTCTTGTATATTATTATCTATATATGTACCAGGTGTAATAACTTTAATAACATCTCTCTTTACCAGACCCTTAGCTGTTGCAGGATCTTCAACCTGTTCTGCTATAGCAACCTTAAATCCTTGTGCTATAAGTCTTGATATATATGTAGCTGCTGCATGATAAGGTATTCCACACATAGGAGCTCTTTCTTCTAAGCCGCAGTCTTTACCTGTTAATACTAATTCTAATGCTCTTGAAGCAGTTTTTGCATCTTCAAAAAACATTTCATAAAAATCTCCTACTCTAAAAAATAGGATACAATCATTGTATTTTTCTTTTGTTTCAAGGTATTGTCTCATCATTGGAGTCAAAGCCATATCTTTATCTCTCCTCTTTTAACTATACGTTTTAAAAAGCTTGATTTTATCAAGCTTTCTTATAGATTATACTATAATTTAAATTGTTAATAAAGTAATAATAATTATCAAAACCTAGATAAATATAGTATGAAAACCTTGCAAAATGGAACAAAGCGGCTAAAAAGCTTTGAATTTCCTATACATTAAAAAGTGATTTGCGGCACCACAACCATTTTAATGCAATTAATAATTTATTATTTAAACAAAGCTTTTTTATTAATTTATTAAAAGAAGCTTTATTTTGCCGGTGGACAACCTATAAAATTGTTAATAAACCATCATTTCGCTGTATATATTTACTAATTATTTAAACTAAAACACTTAAGATATTAATTACTTGTTATACTCATATAATATAATGTTAATAATTGTATGTGAGGTGATGTTAATATGCTAAGTATTAACAGTATAAAAGTTTTATCCTTTTTAAAAGATTACTTTATGAATAATAAAAAACCACTAACTATCTTTGATATAGATATAGATAATCTGTCACTCTCAGAAGTTGAAAAAGCCTTTGATGAATTAGATAAAAATAAATTAATAAAACTAAATAAAGACTATATTTATCCATCCGTAGAAAAGATATATTAGGTAGATTTGGTTTTACACAAATCCATATACTGTCTCAATACTTTCCTATACGTTAAAGTAAAGACTGCCTAAAAAGACAGTCTTTATAATTAATTTATTTTATATAAACATCTATAAAACTTTCAAAACCTGAATCTTTTAATTTATTTAATTGCTTTTCTGCATTTTCTTTATTATTGAAAGAACCAGTAACTACTCTATAAAATGTTTCTCCAATATGGTTATTATCACAGTTTTTAATACATTCAGGCTGTTTATAACTTCTATTTTCCTTCCATCCATAAAGAATGTAGTGATGAAGTCCAGAACTAAATATACCGCCTTTATTAACTTCTTTTAGAACATCTGGGTTATTTAATAAATAATATGCTTCGTTCCAATCATTAGGATAAGCATTAGGTTTTCTTCCTTCCTTTCTGCCATATTCTATATAATGTCTATATAATCCTTCATGAGAAGTACCATAAACTTTAACGACATCAGGATTTTTTTCTTTATAGTATTCATCTACAAAGTAATCTTTTAAATTTACGATCAATTCTTGTTCCTCCAATTTATTAGCAGACTTTAATTTTTCCTTAAAGCTCCACCACCTAGCCCAGTTATTAGCTGACCAATTAGGACATATCTTTCTGCTGGCATCATAATGTCTAACTATATGATTTATATCAACGTTATATTTCTTCATTAAATATTTTACAAGCTCTACACAATTATTTTCAGTAGCAGCTGAAATTTCACCATTTGTCATGCAGCATTGTTCAATACCAAGGGAATTATGATTAGTTATTCCATACTTTCCACCACCATCACCTATATGCCATGCACCAGATGAATCTTCAACTACCTGCCAAATTGAATTATCATCTACAAAGTAATGAGCTGAGGCTTGTCTATTTCCACCATAAAAGTAATCAGCGTTATTCTTTGCAGTATCACCCCTATTACCTGTATAATGAATTACAATATACTTAATATTATTAACACCCGAATGATTATAAGGGCTTATTTTTCTCTGTATCGGTAACATAAAATTCCTCCTATAATATATAGATATTAACAATTGTACATTTTGACACTAAAATAATCAGTGCTCGCTCTCAAAAAAAGTTTTTAATTTCCTATACGTTAAAAAAAGGAGATATAATAAAATTAATGCTTTTTCAGTTATAAAACTCAAAAAATCACTCATATTTAACTATTTCTCCTTACAATAATAATATTTATTATATTGAACAAATGTTATTTTTATGAACAGCTATTTTTTTCTATAGGCTAAAAAACTAGTACTTGGGGGAGTACTAGTTTTTAGGGGCCTAAGTCAAACATATGTAAGACTTATCTTTATTTAAAAGTAAGCTAATTTAATGTTAAATTAAAAGGAAAAATCTTATATTTTATAGTGAGAAAAAAGGCTTTTTTGTAGATTTTTCCTATAACTTAAAAACAAAAAGGAGCCTGATCACGAAATACATCGCTATCAAACTCCTTTGTTTAAATATATAATATACCTTATTTTGTATTTTGTAAAGTACCTTTTTGAAATAAACTTAAGATTTCTTTTTCAGAGAAGCTATTAAATTCAGCATTTAAATCAACCTCTTCTCCAACTACTTTTTCAATAAGCTGCTTTTTCTCTTCTTGAAGTTCAATTATCTTTTCTTCAATAGTACCTTCAGAAATCATTTTTATAACTTCAACAACTTTCTTTTGACCAATTCTATGAGCCCTATCTGTAGCTTGATCTTCAACAGCAGGATTCCACCAAGGATCAAAATGAATAACAAGATCTGCACTTGTTAAGTTAAGTCCTGTTCCACCAGCCTTTAGTGATATTAAAAAGACTTTTGTATCATTATTATTATTAAAATCATCAACAAGCTTTCCACGTGATTTAGAAGGAGTAGAACCATCTAAATAACTAAATGCTATATCATTTACTTTAAAGGCTTTTGCTATATTTGAAAGTACTGAAGTAAATTGAGAAAATACAAGTATCTTATGACCTTCATCAATACTTTGAGTTACTATGTCTAAAAGGGCGTCTATTTTACCACTGCCCCCATTATAGTTTTCCATAGTAACTGCTGGATCTAAACATATCTGCCTAAGTTTAGTTATAAATGACAATATTTCAATTTTGCTTTTTTTAAATTCATCATCTTTAACCTTTTTCTCAATTACATCTTTGGCATATTTAGCAAAGATTCCATAAACGTCTGTCTGCTCTTCTGTCATTGGTACTATTAATTTCTTTTCAATTTTATCAGGAAGCTCTTTTATAACATCCTTTTTATATCTTCTTAAAATAAAAGGTCTAATCATTCTAGTTAATTCTTTTATAATAACTTCATCCTCATTAAGCCTTCTATGATATCTAGTTGTAAACTTCTTTTCATCATATAAATATCCTGGCATTACAAAATCAAATATTGACCAAAGTTCCATTAAAGAATTTTCAAGAGGAGTACCAGTTAAGGCAAACTTTCTTCTAGCTTTAAGAGCTTTGCATACCTTTGCATTTTGTGAATGACCATTTTTAATGTTTTGTGCTTCATCAAGAACACAATAATCAAATTCAATCTTTTCATAGTATTCCATATCTCTTTTCACTAAGTTATATGTAGTAATTAAAACATCATATTCATCATAATGCTTTAAGATATATTCTCTTTCAGTTGGAGTTCCATTTAATACTCCTGTCTTTACAGAAGGAGCAAACTTTATAAATTCATTCTTCCAATTATACACTAATGAAGTAGGTGCTATAATTAAGGATTTTGAACCCTTATTAGAAGCTAAGAAAGTTATAGTTTGAAGGGTTTTACCAAGGCCCATCTCATCACCTAAAATACCTCCAAAGCCAAGGTAATCTAAGGTTTTAAGCCATACATAACCATCTTTTTGATACTTTCTAAGACTTGCCTTAATATTATCTGGAAGAGGGAAATTTTTATGCTTTAACTTAGTTAAAGAATTCTTTAAAGATTTTAATCCTCTTCTTCCTTTAACATATTTAATATCTTCTTCTTCAAGGTAATCTTCTAAATACATACCCTTTGATTTATGAATAGAAATTGTATTATCTATAATTTCACTTCCATGTTCAAGGCTGTCTAAAAGCTTTAAGAATTTTTTAAGTTCAATTTCTTCAAGATCTAGAAATTCACCATTTTTTAACCTATAATACTTTTTATTATCTCTAAAAGCGCTTAATATGTTATATGTTTCTTTATCATCTATATTATTTATCTTAAAATTAAAATCAAAATAATCATATTTACCAGCTTTAACATCTGCCTTAAAACTAGTTGAATTTAAATGTTTAATTCCTGTAAAGTTATCAGAATAATAAACTTCTCCTATTTCTTGAAGCTCTTCTACGTCCTTTTTAAAGAAATTAAATATATATTCTTCATCCTTAAAGAATACAAATCTTTTATTTACAGATTCAAATCCCAAAGTTCTTAGAAGTTCAATAACCTTACTTTCTTTATTTGAATCTCTATAAATTATTTTTTCTTTGAAATCATCAAAATAATTAAATTCATAATCACTATAGCTTACCATAAGCTTTAAATATATTTCATCATCTTTATCAAAATAAAATTTAAAGTTAACTGGTGCTATTATTATTTTTTCATTAATCTTTTTTGATAACTGAATATCAGGAGATACTTTTTGAATTGAGGGAATAAGCTTTTTTAAAACCCTGTCCTCTTCTTCCTTAGTAAAGAAAATCGTATTTCCTCTATTAAAAGCTTCAATATAAGGCAGCATTTTTTCTAACTGTTCCATTGGAGGAATATAAATTATTGTATTATAAATAAAAGCATTATCACTATCACCTAAAGTTTCAGGCACTCCATTTGGTGCTTCTAACTTTAGCATATCCCCAACTTCTTTTAAGTTAAAAGGTATAGGAATATTTTTATCAATTATTTCAGTTTCAATCTGTCTTGAATAAAATCCTGTTCCTAAATAAACTCTATGATTTTTTATAACATGTAAAAACTGCCTTAAAAGTACTTTTGGTATATTTATCTGTTTACCTGTAACCAGCTTTTGATCTACTCTTTTATAAGAATTTCCTGATAAATCAATATCCTTTAAAAGCTCAATAAATTTTATTAATCCTTTATCTTTAGAATTTAATCTTTGTTTTTTTAAATCTAAAGTAAAATCTTTACCATATTGAATTGGTATTTGATTATATAGGGCTACAAGGAATGCATCTATATCTTTAAGAGAATATAATTTGCTTGATTTTAATCTATTTACACCTATTTTAAATTCTGCAGATATCCTTCCAGTCCATGAAATCTTATTTAATATAACTTCAAATTTAAGCTCTTCCTTATCACTATCATCAGCTAATAGAAAATCTAAAATTGACTTTTCTGAAGCCTTAACTAATTCTATTTTACGTTCATTCAGACCTAAAGAATCACTAAGTTCTGGGTCTTCCTCAATATTTCTTAAAAACTTTAAAAAAGATGCTGATATATGCTTGCAGGCATAAGGCTTTCTCTTACCTGTATGTTTCTCATAATCAGCACAGGTGCAGTTAGTATATATTATTTCCTTGCTAGACTTTTCTATATCAATTTTACAAGAATATTCATTAAATAGATTTTCTGAAATTACGTTGCTTGTTATTTCTATATTATCTCCAGTAGAAATTTGTTCTATATATGTAATTAAATCATTATTTAATACTCTTTCACCTTTACGGCTGTTATTTCCTAAAGTACTTCTATTAAAACCTTCAATTAAGGCCTGCTTTATCATAATTTTTCACCTGCTCTAAATTTTTTCTTAAATTATACCATAAAAATCTTATTATATTTTTTTAGTTTAATGAATAAATTTTATACTAAGTACACATAATAATAATTGTAAGTGTTACATTTTTATTTATATTTTATGTGACTTTACTCCTATTAATATATAAGTAACTAATTAAGCCTTGAGTTTTATTACTCAAGGCTTAATTACTATTTTAACGTATATAAAATTTCACCTGTTTAATCATACCATTTGCTGGATTTTAAATAAACTAAAAATGCGTAAACGCCTGAAATTTTTTCTTAAGGTTCGATTTTGCTTAAATTATTTAATTAAAGACTTAATTTCAAGTTCTAATAATCTTTTTTTAAGCTCTTCTCTATTTAAATTAAGTTTTAAATCTTCAAGGCTGCATTCAAGGGCAATATCAGTTTTAATTGTTGCAAGTTCTTTACTAATAAAAGCAGATTCTTTAGCTGAATAATCTACAGCATAAACATCATGTTCCCTAAGCTTATTTAAACCATCTTTAGTTGTAATAGCTATTGGAAATCTAGTTTTACCAAACTTGCTTTCAATAAGTTCTTGAGTTTCCTTTTCTTCATCAGTTACAGCCTCTTTTATACACTTATAAGAAAGAGTTTCACCATTATCAAGTCCAATTGTACCTTCCTTTAACAATGTAGCTATAGGGCTTCTTGATATACCTAAAGATTCTTTAAAGAACTTTTTAAGTTCCTTCTCTTCTTTTTTATCTAAATCTTCAATTACTTCATAGATAGTTTCTATATCACCATATTCATTAAGAAGAGGTATTGAAGCCTTATCCCCTATTCCCTTAACGCCTGGAATATTATCAGCACTATCACCTGATAAAGCTTTATATTCTATAATTTGATATGGTAAAAGATTTTCTACATCTTTTATAGTTGTTAATGTATACTCAAAAGTACCAGATGGGATATTAAATTCTTTTATATCCATTCCAATTTCTTGATAAAGATCATCAGCTTTACTAGTTCCAAGCCAGACTCTTGTATTATCACTTACAAGCTGTAAATAATCAACGTCCTTAGTATATAAAACTACAGGAATAGATTTTTCAAATCGTTTAGCTAAAGTTCCAGCAAAATCATCTGCTTCATATAAAACTTCATCATCAACACTGCTCATATATTGAGGAATAATCCCTTTTAAAAGATTTTGAGTAGTTATAAACTGCTCACTTAAAGGCTTAGGTGTTGCTTTTCTATTTCCCTTATAATCAGAACTTATATCCTTTCTAAAGGTTGCACGGCTAACATCCCATACAACTGCTAAATGGCTAGGTTTTTGTTTTTCTATCATATTAAGTAATGTTTTCATAAAAGTATATACACCATTTGTATAAACTCCTGTTGAAGTTTGAAGAAGTCTTTTAGCTGCCTTTTCCTTATCTTCTGGAGTTTTCGCCATTAAAAACTCTCTAGCTGTAGCATAAAAGCATGTGCTTAATAAACTGCTTCCATCTATTATTAATAATTCTTTGTTCATATATTCTTCTCCTATGTCTAAATGCTTATGAATTTCTTATAGTATTATTATAACTATTTATTAGTAATAAGTATACACAAAAGGTTTTACATATATTGTTATATGGACTATAATACATAATGTGGAAATAATTATTTAAGAAGGTGAAAGTGTGATTAAATTATCCAAAGAAGAGTTGAAAAATGTAAATGGTGGAGGTTATAATCAAGCATATATAAATGCTTTAGCTAAGATTGCTATAAGTAATATTAACAATGCAAAACTTAATTATAATACTAGATTTCCATATTAAAATATTTTAATTTTAAGTACAAAAAAACTAGTCATACAAATTGTTGACTAGTTTTTCCTAACTTCTATCTTTAGATATATTTTCTTCTAATATCTTTTACAAACTCAGGCAGCTTGTCTTTAAGCATCATCATATGTTTTAATCTATTACCTGATGACTTATCTTCAGCCTTATTAAAATCAACATTCCCATTAAGTTCTGCTTTATAAGACATTTCATCTTTTTCTGATAATAAGAACTTACTTACTATCTTATAAAGCCATTTTGAATTTATACCATACTTAACAGAAAATTCACTAACTTCATTTTTAATCTTACCCTGTCTCCAAATTTCAAAGGATTCATCAAAATTAATATTAGAAGGTAGATTTCCAGGTACAAGCTCCTTATCAACAAATTCCTTAAGTAAGTTAGCTTTATTATCTTCTCCCATAGCACTTAATTCCTGAATATCCTCATAAATAATACGAAGAGTTTCCTCATCTACATGCTGAACACCATTTATACTGCTTACCTTGGAACCTATTAGTGATAAAATACTTGCTGAATCAATAACCTGAGTACCTGCAAGCTTTGTCTTTCCAATAAGAGGCTTAATAATTTCAGGCTCTGGGTCACCAGTGCCTTCTCCACTAATTAAGTTTTTATATGCACCAACATAATTAAGCCATGTATGTTCATCAATACCAAAGGTTACATCATCCCACTTATATTGATAATACTGCTGAACTAAATTAAGCTGTTCACATGACTTCTTAAAGGCCATAATAAATTTATTTTTCCATTCTTCATCAGATTTTAAACTGTGCCAGTCAGCTGGATCTTCAAGGACATATATCATTTCATTAAAAGCAATATTAAGCTTTTCAACAGCTGTATTATAAGGCTCAACTATTACTCTTGTACTCTTTCCACCACTTCCATATAACTTTAAAGCTTTATTAACAACTTCCCTTGTAATGGCTGGGTATTGGAATATAGAGTATTTAAAAGTTTAGAATCATATCCAGTAAGTAATTGGTCAGCAACTATTACTAAGTCTATATTCTTTTTATTTCTTCCACTTCCTCCATGTTTTGCTCTATCTACTAAATCTTCAAAGTAAGCTTCTTCCCCATGTCTTTTATCTCCAGGAGTAAATTCTATTCCAGTAAATTCAGCATAATCCTTAAAAATTTCCTTAAAGTTCTCTACAGGCATATTATCAGGATCATTTTCATTTCCAAAACTAAAGGTCATAGCCACATTTAAAGTCATATTTCTTTCCTTTAACTGTTTCTTAAATTCATGATAATAGTCTATTACCCTATTTTTATAAGCTACAGTTAAAATTGCATTAAACTCTCTATTTTGAGACTGTACCTCC
>CAKVFO010000122.1 GCA_934746785.1 uncultured Clostridium sp.
CTACATATCATGGCTACATTTTTACCTTTTTTTGCTTCTTCAAAAGCCATAATACATCTATCTACTTCCTTTTTCATTGGCGTAGTTAAAAATTCTTTATCCTTAAAATGTTTCTTAACTAGATCTATGTATACAGTATATCCTACTATACAATCACTATTTTCTAAGGCCTTTATAGCTCTTATTGTCATTGATTCATACTCCCCAGGCCCTATTCCTACACAATATACTTTATTCAAATAAAACACTCCATTCTTCTTTAGCTATGGAAACTGTTACTCCATTTGCACTAGTTTTTTTTATAACTAATTTTCCCTTGTTACTTCCTAATACAGCTGCTCTTTCACATACATTATCAACACCTGTAACCTTACTTACAAAAGCTGATTTTGTATATTCACCTTCTGCCTCTTTAAGCTCTTCACCTGAAAACGTCTTAAAAGGCAGGTTATACTTTTTACAAAAATTTAAAAGTCCCTTTTCATTCTTTTTTAAATCAATACTATATATGCCTTTAATTGATTTAAAGCTTATATTATTTTCACCAAGTACTGAAAAAACTAAACTTTCAATTTCCTCCATTGTTTTATCCTTCCTACATCCAATGCCTAAACTTAAATTCCTTGGATAAAGATTCATAGTAAAATCAAAAGGCTTTTTCACCTTATAAGAAATACAAATTCCAGCTCTTCTTTCATTAAAATCAATAACGTCTGGAATATTGCCTTCTATTTTCAAATCACTTAAAAGCCCTATTTTTTTATTTTCAAGAACTCTTGATGAAATAACCTTTATATTATTTATATCACCTATACAAAGATTGTTTTTTACAGCAAAATTATCAACTGCAAACTTTTTATTAATATCTGTTGCTGTAGTTAACACAGCCTGCAAATTTAATTCTTTAGAAATTGTCAAAGCAAGATTATTTGCGCCACCAATATGTCCTGATAATATTGGAATAATAAAATCTTCTCCTTCATCCATAACAATAACAGCAGGGTCTATATCTTTAGATTTTATAAAAGGTGCTATACTTCTTACTGCTATGCCAGCTGCTGCAATAAAAATAAAGGCATCATAATTATTAAAATTAATCTTCATCCATTCCTTTAAAGATGGCTTAAGTTCTTTTAAACCTTCAGCAAACTTTCCTATAGTGAAGCCTTCTGTTAACATATTCTTACCCTTTAACACATTCTGAAGTTTAAAATTAAGCTCTCTGCCTCTAAGGGTAAAACTTAAAATTGCTGCCTTCATTATTTCAAATTCCTCTTCTAAACTCAGTTGTAAATAATGGATTATATAGTTCTGAGCGGCTATATTTCGTATCTAAAACTTTCCCTACAACTATTAAAGCAGTTTTTGTTATATTATTTTTAACAGCACTTTCATATAAAGAATCAACGGTACATCTTACTACCTTTTCATCTTCCCAAGTAGCCTTATAAACTATAGCAGCTGGTGTATCCTTATCATATCCACCATCCATAAGCCTTCTTTGTAACTCCTGTAAAAGACCTGTACTTAAGAATATAACCATTGTAGCCTGAATTTTTGCAAAATTTTCAATACTTTCCTTTTTGGGTACTGGAGTTCTACCTTCCATTCTTGTAATAACAACTGATTGAGATACATCAGGTAAAGTATATTCAGTCTTTAAAGCTGATGCTGCCCCACAGAAAGAACTTACCCCTGGGCAGTATTCATACTTAATATTTAATTTATCTAGTATATCCATCTGCTCTTTTATAGCTCCATAAAGACAAGGGTCCCCTGTATGAAGTCTAACTATCATCTTTCCTTCTTTTTCTGCCTTTTCAATAACTTCTATAACCTCTTCTAAAGTCATTTTAGCGCTGTTATATACTATGCATGAATTCTTTTTTACGTCTAATAATTTAGGGTTAACTAAAGAACCTGCATAAATTATAACATCAGCTTCCCTTAATAATCTCTGTCCTCTGACAGTAATTAAATCCTCTGCTCCCGAACCTGCTCCCACAAAATTCACCATAAACTTATTGCTCCTTTACTATTATTAATGAATAATAACTTGCCTTTTCTGGAATATGATCTAAATCTTCATATACCTTTTCATTTTCCATTCCACAGTTTTCAATCATTACAGCCTTAAGATTTTTTTCTTTTATTCTTTCTTTCACATCTGCAATCTTCTTGCCGCTCTTCATTAACACCTTTGTACCTGGAAAGCTTAAAGATTCTTCAATTTGATAAGATCCAGGTATAATATGTAACTCTTGTGACCTTTCAACTAAGCCTTCATTTATCTTAGAAGCACAAGCACAAAAAGAAGTAATACCATTAATAATCTCAGTCTCATATCCAGCTTCCTTAATAAAATTATGAATATAAATATAGGTTGAATATATAACTGGATCACCTAAAGTTAAAAAAGCTATATTCTTACCTTGCTTTAAGCTTTCTATAATAATGTTCTTTCCTGCTTCATGATATTTATTAAGCTTTTCTTTATCCTTAGTCATTGGCATATCTATGTATAAAAAATCTTTTTCATCTATATCTTCTATAGCCTGTTTTACAATTTTATAAGCTGCACACTTATTTTTTTCCCTATTTGGAATTGCAATAATATCACTTTCTTTTATAATTCTAACCGCTTTTAGAGTTAATAATTCAGGATCTCCCGGTCCTACTCCTACTCCATAAAGTTTTCCTAACATATTTAAATCCCCTTCTTCTTTAACTTCTCCATAAAAGCATCTGCATTTTTAGTTTTACCTAATATTCCATAGACATTTGAAAATATAATAGCTTCAATTTCAACATTACCTTTAGCTCTATTATTCAAATAAAAATGTACCTTATCAGTAATAATCTTCATAGTTTCTTCCATAAAACCCTTTTCCTTTAGATGTTTTAAAGCATCATCAGTAGTTACAGATTTCATTACATTCTTTAAAGTATCAATATCTGCCCCTGCAACTATGGCATTAGCTGCAATAATTTCCATTCTTGAATCTGCATTTTGGGAATGAGTATTCATAATACCACCAGCAGCCTTTACAAACTTTCCAATATGAGAAATAAATAAAATCCTCTTAATCTGAAGTTCTACTGCAATATCAATAGTTTTTCCAATAAAATTACTACACTTAACTGACTTAGTAATATCTACTTGAAAGTTATCCTTAGAAAACTTTTCTCCATAATTACCTGGAGTAATTAAAATCGTATCATATCCTTCACAATAAAGCTGGTTCATTTGAACTCTAATTGTATCTACAAGTGCCTTTTCACTCATAGGTTCAACTATGCCTGATGTTCCTAAAATAGAGATTCCTCCCTCTATTCCAAGCCTTGGATTAAAAGTTTTGTTAGCAATTTCCACTCCTTCTGGCACAGAAATTTCCACCTTTATTCCTTTAACATATTCATTATCCTTTAAAACTGTAGACACTTCATTATATATCATTTTCCTTGGAACTTTATTTATAGCATATTCTCCTACTTTGCATTGAAGGCCTGGTTTAGTAACTATGCCAATTCCAACTCCTCCTGTTATATCTATACCATCTTTTGAAGCATATGAAACTTTTGAATACACTAAAATTCCATTAGTAACATCCGGATCATCTCCGCTATCTTTTTTAATAGCACAAGATACATACTTATCTGTAATTTCAATATCCAAAACATCTAAAGTTAATAAAAATCCCTTAGGAGTCATAAGCTCTACAGTTTTTAACTTTTCTTTTGAAAATAACATGATGGCAGCTGCTTTACTAGCAGCTGCCGCACAAGATCCAGTAGTATACCCTCGACGGCTTTTCTTCTGGTAAATATAAATATATCTATTATCTTCAAACCTATTCTTTATATTATGATTCATATATATTAGTCTCTTTCTTTTATATACTTTTTTAATATTTCTACTTGTTTCTCACTAATTTCTATTGAGTTTAAGTCAATAGAGGATGGTATTGTAGTTAAGGGATACTCCTTAACCCATAGATTTCCATCAATTATTTGTTCTGTATTTATATCCTTACTTGAATCCTGTTCAATTACTTCTTCAAGTTCTTTATAAGGAGTAATTACAATTAATCTTCTAACAGGTTCTTCAAATTCACTATAAATATTAAAAAAGCTATTATAATTTTCAAAATCAGCACTTGAAGTCACAATTCTAACATGAAGATTTAATTCTTTTGCTATATCAACTGCTTTAATCATTTTATCTCCTCTAACTATTAAAATTTAAATTAAATACCAATCTGTCTTCACCTAAAACAGTATTTTCAAACACTTCACGAGCATTATCAATATATTCTTCAGGATTCGTTAAAGCTGTTCCAAAGTGTGTTAATACCATCTTTTTAACATTAGCTTCCTTTGCTAAAATAGCTGCTTCCCTAAAAGTCATATGTTTATTCTTAACAGCCTTTTCTATATCTAAATCTGCACCATAGGTTCCTTCTGAAAAATATATATTACTATTATGTATAAAATCTTTAATACTTTCAATAGGTCTTGAATCAGTTACAAAAGACACCTTAATTCCTTCTCTCTCTTCACCAAGAACCATATCTTTAGAATATATCTTACCATTATATTCGATATTTTCATTAGACTTTTGCAGCTTACTCCATAAAAGTTTTGGCACTTCATTTTTTTTAGCTTTTTCTACTGAAAACTTAGGATTTCTTTTAAAATAAAAACTATATCCTAAACAGGGTGCTGAATGATCAACTTCTAATGTATTAATTGTCACAAGACCATCCATAAATAAAATTTCTTCTTTTGGTGCTTCAATTACCTTTACTTCATAAGGAAGGTATTTAGCAATAACCATTAAGCCCTCAACAGCTTCTTTAATGCCCTCTGGGCCTATTATAGTTAACGGTTCAATTCTGCCGCTATTCCCTATTGTACCTAAAAGTCCTGGAAGACCAATTATATGATCACCATGAATATGAGTTATACATATAGCATCAATTGTCTTAAATCCTGTATTAGCTATTTTCATAGATACTTGCGTTCCTTCCCCACAATCTATCAATATCTTTTTTCCATTGTAAGATATTAATAATGATGATAAAAATCTATTAGGCATTGGCATACTGCCTCCACATCCTAAAAGGGTTAAATCTACCATAAATGCCACACCTCTCCTTTAAATTACCTGCTTATATTCATCCCATAAATACTGGATTATCTGTTTAATCAGATCAATGTGTTTTCTTAGCAATTCTACCTTAGCATCAAAGTCTTCTCTATCCTCTGTTTGTCCACATTTAAAATTCATTTTAATTAAGCTTAAATCTATTTCTAAAGGCTTCTTAGTATTTTTAGTCTTTTCTATACGGGTAACTAATGCTTCAATAACTTCAGATTCATCTATTACACTTTCTGTATTATAAGAATTAAAAATTTTAATTTTGTTTAATAACTTATCACATTCTTCGTCAATGTAGTTCAATGTCATCTTTGCATATTCAAAATTATTATCCTCTACATGTTCCGGGAAAACATTACAAGACCTTTCTAGTAAATCAGAAATCTTATACATTTCATTAATTACTTTTTCTTTAGTTATATAATCTAAGCATTCTTTATACTCCCTTTTTTTCTTATCTTCTGTAGCATAAGTATTATTTAAAAAATTAGTAATGTCTTCATTGTCTGCTAGAATCTTCACTACTTCTTTTAAATCTTCTGCACATTTATCACACACGTTATTTAAGATAGTATAATCATATTTAGAACACACTTTATATAACCCTTTAAAGTTTTCGAATAATAATATGAAAGCTCCCATTGAATTTGCAAAACATCCATCATCTCCAGCATCCTTTTCTGTTGGATTATACTTATTATTATAAAACTTTGCTACATCTTTACCTAATCTATTTAATAAAACTTCAATTTCATATCTTGCAGAATCTAAATAAAATATATCATTTTTAAACTTATGAAAAGATCTTGGATATTCACCCTTCTCATTAGAAAATTCTTTACTTAGTTCAAAAATCTCGTCAATCAGTTTATCCACTTCATCATAACGTTCTTCTTCAAACTTTTTATTAAATTTTTTAAATAATTTCATAAATCATTACTTCCTCATCTAAAATGCTTTTAATATTATTTTATCTCATAACACTTTTCACATCAACTTTGAGAAGAATAAATATTATATTAAATCACTTATTTTTTCATTAACATCCTTTATGGATAATTCAATTATTCTATATAGCTGAACTTTATTTTTATATAATGGATCTTCATACATAAATTTTTCTACATCTTTTTTTTCTTCAGCCTTCATAAAAAGAACAAGACCACTATTGTCTTTTTTATAAGCAGTAAATAAAATGCGTCCTTCTTTCATTTCATCATTAATTCTTTTTAAATGCGTCTTAACTAACGAATCTAACTTAACTCCTCCAACTGGAATTGGATTATTAAACTTTCCCTCTACAAAAAAATATCTCATTATGTTTCTCCTTCACATATAATCATTTTATTATCCCCTAAATTCTACCTTTTTATTCATATTAATTGAACTCATATTTATATAAATGTATAATTACTATATTATTTTATTTACATAAGGAGATTAATATGAAACCTAAATTATTGTTCTTCGATATTGATGGAACACTATTAACTGAAGATACCCACATAATACCTAAAAGCACTATAAAAGCACTTAAAGATGCTCAAAAAAAGGGTCACTTTATTTTTATTAATACTGGAAGACCTTTTGTAAGTGTAGATAACTTCATTAAAGATTTGAACGTTGATGGCTATATTTGTGGCTGTGGCACATACATAATGTATAAAGACAAAGTGCTTCTAAATAAAAAATTAGGACAACTTCTTTGCAAAGAAATTGTTACAAAACTTAGAGAATATAATATTGATGCTGTTCTAGAAGGGCATGATGAGCTTTATTATGATAAAGATGAATACATACGTTCTCAATATTTACTGAACTTAAAAAAACGTCATAAAGAAACCAATTTATATCAAGGTAAAGATTTTGATGATGAAAATCTCAACTTTGATAAACTTACTATCTTTGGAGATGAACTAAGTAATTTTTCTGACTTCATAGACCAATTCAAAAATGTTTTTGAATTCATAAATAGAGGTAAAAACTTTTATGAATTAGTTCCTCTAGGTTATTCTAAAGCATCAGGCATAAAATTCATAGAAAATTACTTAAACATATCTCACGATGATACTTACGCCTTTGGAGATAGTACAAATGATTTATCTATGTTAAAATATGTAAGAAACAGTGTAGCTATGGGAAATAGTTCTAAAGAACTTTTAAATCAAGTATCATTTATCACAAAAGATATAAATGATAATGGTATCGAATATGCTTTAAAACATTTTAATATAATTTAATACTTTCTGATATGTACATTTTCAAAAACGTTAAAAATAATTGCAGACCGGCAAAAGAACCGAAAAACAAAATAATTAAATTGTATTTAATTATTTTGCATTTAGAACCTTTTGCATAGCTTACAAAGTGGCTTCCTAATCTAAAAAGCTTGGTTTCAGCCACTTTGTACTGCTTCACACTTTATAAAGCAATAACCGCATCATAATAATCAAAAATACAACTATTTGTTTCTGAAGAATTATCCCTTAAAATTTTTTTAGTCTTTTCAAGTTGTAAAACTAAGTTGTTTATAGATTTATCTAAGAACTCATATTTAAATTCAGACACTTCATCAAACTCATTGCGACAAAAATTTTTCCATAATGTCACAAGTGCATTAAACGAATGTGATATACACCTATATTCATCATCATTAGGGCTTGTAGCTGAATATTTATAATCATAAAACTTTTCAACTGAACGGCCATAATGAATTAATACCATTTCTAATTGAAATCTAGCACAATCTAATGTAAATATATCTCTTTCTAATCTGTCACAGCTCTTTACATTTATACAATGTGATTTTGTATAGCTGCACAACATTTCAAATATATCATTTATTAATGAATTAACCGTTTCAATATCTTCAATCTTACAAGCGTTTATATATCTCTTCATAAATTCTCCCTACTTATTTCATTTCACTCAATAACTTAAGTATATTTTACACCTAAGAAAGACTTTTGTCAAACAAACTCGAATTTGGAAATAATATTGTGTTTTTTTAACAAAAATCACACATTCAAACTATATTCGCAACTATTTTATATATTTTTTAAAATTATTTATTAATTTATTTTATTATAACAATAAAAAAATACAATAAATGGCTTGAATCTCATTAAATCCTCTACCTTCCTCTTTTACTCTAAGGTAATTTTATCCATAAGAGCTTTTTTTAACCTAACAAACTGCCTTCAGACTAGAAAGTTAATTGTAATCAGTGCTCGTTTTCAAAAGAGGTTTTGAATTCCTTATATACAAAAAAATCTGCCGTATAAATATTAACGACAGATTGAATAATTTATAAATTATTTAGCATATATTTTTATAATTTCTATAATAATATCTTTGCATATTTCCATCCCTTCAACAGTTATATGTTCATTTGAGCCATGAAATGCATATCCACCTGTACCTAAATTAGGACATGGAAGACCCATATAACTTAATGTTGCTCCATCAGTACCACCTCTAATTGGTTCTATAATTGGAGTAACTCCTAAATTCCCCATTGCCTCCTTGGCATTTTCAATTAAGTGGAATACGTGCTTAATATGTTCAAGCATGTTCTTATATTGTTCATTTATCTCAACAGTAACAGTTCCTTCACCATATTTAGCATTTAAGAACTTTTCAATAGATTTTAAAGTATCTTTCTTTTCTTCTATCTTACTGCTGTCATGATCTCTTAATATATAATGCATCTTAGCTTGAGCAGTATCTCCCTGCATACTTTCTAAGTAATAAAAACCTTCATATCCTTCTGTATATTCAGGTCTTTCAGTTAAAGGCAACATTCCATTGAATTCACATGCAACATTTAATGCATTTATCATAGTATCCTTGGCTGAACCTGGATGAACAAGAATTCCCTTTATATCAACCTTTGCACTTGAAGCATTAAAGTTTTCATAGGATAATTCTCCTTCTTGACCTCCATCTACAGTGTAGGCAAAGTCTGCTCCAAAACCTTCTACATCAAAGTAATGAGCTCCAAGACCTACTTCTTCATCTGGAGTAAAAGCTATGCATATTTTTCCGTGTGGAATATTGCTATTTATAATTTCTTCACAAGCAGTTAATATTTCAGCTATACCAGCCTTATCATCAGCTCCTAAAAGCGTTGTTCCATCAGTTGTTATTAAAGTTCTCCCCTTTAATTCTTTTAAATGCGGGAAAGTATCTACGGAAAGAACTGTATTGTTTCCTTTTAAATCTACGTCTTCCCCATTGTAGTTTTCTATTATTTGTGGATTTACATTTTCTCCACTTGCACTAGGAGCAGTATCCATATGAGCAATAAAACCTATTTTAGGCTTATCTTCATAACCTTTAGCTGCATCAATGTATCCATAAACATAACATTTTTCATCTACTCTTACATCTTTTAATCCTAATGCGTTCATCTCTTCTGCAAGAATATTTGCTAAATCAAATTGTCTCATAGTAGTTGGATGTGTCTTTGATGTTTCTTCAGATGTTGTATGTACTTTTACATATTTTAATAGTCTTTCATATGCTTTCATTTTTTATATCTCCTTAAACAAATTTCTAATATATATATTTTACCATTACATTCTCAAAAATGACATAGATTTTATTATGTTTTTATCTTTTTATAATTTTTAATACAAAATATTATACTCATCTTTTTTAAACTTTATACTATCCTATACGTTTAAAAAACTGTCCTCAAAATATAGAGAACAGTTCTTGTTGATAAAACACTATTAATTATTCATAATCTTTAGTTTCAGTTTTTAGACCTTTTTTCTTTAATATATCTTCTACAATTTCCTTTATCACAGTATAAATAACAGCAAATAGAGGAACTCCTATTATCATTCCTACAAGTCCTAAAAGCTTTCCTGTCACTAATATTGAGAATAAAATCCAAAAGGCAGAAATACCAATGGAATTACCTAAGATCTTAGGACCTATTATATTTCCATCAATCTGTTGTATAACTAATATAATTAAAATAAACCATGCAGCTTTTATAGGTGATACAAACAATATAATTAATACAGATGGTATAGCCCCTATAAATGGGCCAAAGAAAGGAATAATGTTTGTAATCCCAACAATTATAGATACCAAAATAGTATATGGC
>CAKVFO010000123.1 GCA_934746785.1 uncultured Clostridium sp.
AGCTTTCAATTTTAAAATTTTTTTTGAATTCCTATACATGAACAAAGTGGCTGACGCCACGCTTTTTAGCGCAGGAAGCAACTTTGTAAGCCATGCAAAAGGTTCTAAAAGCAAAATAATTTCCTATTAAAATACAATTTAATTATTTTGCTTTTAGGTTCTTTTGCGGCACTACATTTTTTCTTTTTAACGTATTGGACGACTTACATATCAGAAAGCCAGTAATAATCAGTACTCGCTCTCAAAAAAAGTTTTGAATTTCCTATACGTTAAAAAAGCTGAGCCTAAGCTCAGCCAAAAAAATTTGTAATTAAAATATAAATTTAATACGAAATTCTAAGAGTTTACGATTTAGAATTTCTTCCTTCATTCCTGCATTCTAGAAAATCTTTTATTTGAGATAACCTCACAAGAAAAATACATTCAGTTCCCCAAATACACTCACTTCTACATTCTGTTGCAACTATCATTTGAGATATACCCCCAAGAAAGATATCTCCACATTTCCAAGTACACTTGAGTCTGCATTTACTTCATTAGAATATATCCCTGCCCCCTCTTAGTTTTCAAATAATCAACAGCTCCAATCCCCTCAAGTTTCTTCCTAAGCCTGTTAACATTAACAGTCAAAGTATTATCATCAACAAACTCATCGCACTGCCATAAACTATCCATAAGATCATTACGAGAAACTATTACTTCCCTCTCCTTAATTAACTTAAGCAAAATCCTGCTCTCATTCTTAGTAAGCTCACAAGCAGTCCCCTGAAAAGAAACAAGACTTTTATCAGCCTGAAAAACAAGCCCCTTATAACTTAAAGAATCATCCGGTCTAACCTTATAAACCCTCTTCATAACAGCATCAATTCTAGCCAAAAGAATATCAGTATTAAAAGGCTTAGTAACAAAATCATCTGCTCCAATATTCATAGCCCTAAGCTCATCCATCTCACTCTGCCTGCTGGTAACAACAATTATAGGAATATCATTAGATTTCTTCCTAATTTCCCTGCATACATAAAAGCCATCATAATATGGCAGATTAATATCAAGTAAAATCATCTTAGCCTCAGACTCTAATGCTATCTCAACTATATTCTTAAAATCATCAGAATACTCACATTCATAGCCGTATCTATTTAAAAACTGAGATAGTTCTAATCTTATCTTTTCATCATCTTCTATAATAAATAATTTATCCATTAATAACTCCTTAAAATAACTTCTTCTTCATTACTTTATAGTAAACAAAAATCTGAATAGCTATATATATAATACAATATAAAACTGGAAATAGTAATAAATCCATTGAAAAATAATCTTGTTTTATACAGCAAAAAGCTAAATCACTTACAGGAGGTAAAATCCATAAAACATACTTTAAAAAGAAGCATTCCCTAATAAGGGGCAGTTTAATCATAGCTATGAGCCCAATAAAAATCATATATAAAATTGACTTATTCTTATCCCCTGTCACCTTAACCTGTAAAAGCATTCCAACTAATAAGCCAAGTACTGCTGTAATAAACTGAATTAAAAATCCATATACCCCCTGAAGTAAAGTTAAATTTCCTACTGACCTTATAAATGCCCATGATGTTCCTAGTAATGCTGTAAAAAAAGCAATGGACATCATAAATAAAACCTTAGACATCCAGTATACTCTTTCATTTTTAACCTTTAAAAATATGACTTCCTCAGTTCTTGAATCCTGATATAAACAATATGTAAAACCTGTCCAAATCATCACACAGAAACTTACATTAGAACAAAAAGTCACAGCAGGCTCATACTTTATATTCTCTGCACTATAATAGATAGATTGAAATATACAAAAAAACATAATTGGTATAATAAATCTATTATTTTTAATATAAACCTTAAAATTATACTTCATTAACCCTAACATCTTAACCATCTCCCTAAATAAACTTTTCTAAAATATAGCCTCTTTTAAGCATTTCAAAAAGAACTTCATTACTCTTAGAGGAGATAATTTCAAGATTTAATTTATTATCTTTAATAAAATAGTTACCATAATCCTTTATTATGTCTAGAACTTCTTCTTCACAGTTCTCTTTTTTCCTAAAAATAAGTCTTGTTTTCTCCTCATACTTATCAATGGTACTTTCTACAATATTATTATCTTTAATCTCCAATACCCTTGTACATAAGCTGCTTACAAGAAAAGCTTCATGACAAGACATAATTACTGTTGTGCCTTCTTCAATAAGCTTCTTAACTTCCTCTATAAATACCCTTTGAGAATCAACATCTAAACCAGTCATTGGTTCATCAAGCAAAAGAACATCTGCTTTACTTAAAAATGCCTGCATAATAGCTGCTTTCTGTAAAGATCCCTTAGACAAATCCTTCATAGCTGTATCCTTAAGTTCTTGAAATTTAAACCTGGAATATAAATAGGATATCCTATCACTTAATGATTTTTTTTCTATCTTTTCAATCTCCCCCATACACTTTAAGTAACTATCAGTAGTTAAACTAATCTTTGAATAATTCTCAGGGATATAATTAAACTTCAGACTTTTATCCTTTATTACTTCACCTTTAGAAATCCTGCATAACCCGCTTAACATCCTAATAAAAGTACTTTTTCCACTGCCATTTCCACCTAAGACAGCTGTACATTCACCCCTATTGAAAGTTAAATTAACATTTTCAAAAATAACTTTAGTATCAAAACTCTTACATAAATTCACTGTTTTAATAATTGCTTTATCCATAATATCACCCAAAAATAGCATAACATAATTGGAAATAAATTTCAGAAAAAAAGATAGAGCTATTGCGCTATAGTTAACTTCACTCAATTCCAATTGAATTTAACTGGCTGTGCAACAGCCCTATCTCCTAAAGCCTCTTATTCTACCAAGTATGTAAAGTATGCTTATGAATTAAATAAAGCAGATAACAATTAGTTTCATAACTACACTTTTGCCCATTTGGACCTATTTTATCGCATTGATATTTTTTCTTACCCATAAAATTCTCCCCCTTATAACAATGGTGCTATAAGTCTTATTATTGCTCTTAAAAACCTATTAGACCATTTAATCTTTCTCGTATCTTCAATAGTTATAGACTTGCTAACTTTAAAGGTTTCTTTAAAATCCTTCTTAATTTCCTTAATACATTCAGTTTTGTAAAGATAGGCTCCACATTCAAAATGAAAATACAAACTTCTATAATCCATATTAATAGTTCCAACTGTTGCTATTTCATCATCACACAAAAATACCTTTGAATGTATAAATCCTGGTGTATATTCATATACCTTCACTCCAGCCTCTATAAGCTGCCTGTAATAGGATTTTGTAATAATATGTACATACCATTTATCTTCAATATGTGGAGTTACAATTCTTACATCTATACCACTTTTTGCTGCTAATATTAATGAAGTTAAAAGTTCATTATCAATAACTAAATATGGAGTATAAATATAAACATAGTTCTTTGCGTTGTTTAATATATTCATATAAACTGATTCACCAATAAGTTCCCCATCATAAGGACTATCTCCATAAACTTGAACATATCCATTATCTAAAGTTTCCAGGCTATCAAATTTATACTTATCATAATCTATATTTTCTCCACAATAAAAGGACCAAACCTGTAGAAACATTATAGTAAAACTCCATACAGCCTCACCTTTAATTAAGAGTACACTGTCCTTCCAGTAACCAAACCTTACTACCTTATTAATATACTCATCGGCTAAATTAAGACCTCCAGTAAAGGCTGCTTTTCCATCTATTACTGTAATCTTTCTATGATCCCTGTTATTAAGAACTGAAGATAGTATAGGAAAAACCTGATTAAAAACCTGAACCTTAATTCCAAAAGCTTTTAGTTTTTCATGATATTTATTAGGAAGTCTCCTTGCACATCCTAAATCATCATATATTATCCTTACATCTACACCTTCCTCTACCTTCTTTTTCAAAATCTTTAGTATTTCATCCCACATTTCACCTTCACTTATAATGAAGTATTCCATGAATATAAACTTTTCAGCCTTTCTTAATTCATGTAAATAAATTGGAAAGAACTCCTCTCCACAAGAAAAATACTTAGTAGATGTGTTTTTGTATATTGGAAACTTAGAAGCATTTTTTATATAATTAACCTGTTTTGCTACCGATTTATCAATGGCTTCTATTTCATGAATGATACCATCATTTTTGTCATAGTGTTCAATTATCTCTTTATACCTTTTATCAATCTTTTTCTTTAGCCTTCTTCCTACTTTATTACCTCCAAAAATCAAATATAAGAGCCCCCCAAAGATAGGAAGTTCAAGTATTGTTATTGCCCATACCAGCTTGAAGGAAGGATTATCAGTTCTTCCTAAAATATAAATAACTAAGGACAAACCCAAAACTAAAGAGAAAAAATAAAAATAAATAAAATCATCTGTTAATGTTAATATCCAAAAAAGGATTACTGCAAGCTGTAATAGTATTAAGATTCCTGCTATTACAAGCCTGTTAAATAATAGTTTAAAAACTTTATTCATTATGCCTCCTGCTTATATATTACTTACTGCTTTTCTATTTATAATACTTTAATTACTTAATACTTTCTTTTATACCCTTTACTATATATTTTGCTAACTTAAGCTGAATCGATTCATCAATTAACTTATTAAAAGATTTTGGATTATCAATAAACCCTGTTTCAATCAATACTGATGGATTTTCCCTTTCTAAGGTAACAGTGAAGTTATTGTATTTATCTCCTCTATCAAAACTTCCTTCTTCCTTTGGAAAAAGTTCATTCTTATAACAATTAACAAGACTCTTATTAATGTTTTCTGCAAAAACTTTTGAATATGGGGTAAAATAATAAGTTTCTACTGCATTTAAACTTCCAGAGGCACCTGAATTATTATGAATTGAAATATATAAATCAGCATTGTTCTTTCTTGCCTCAGCTCCTCTTTCTTTAAGGGGATAAGCTTCACTGTCTGTATATAGAACATAACATTCTGCTCCTTCTTTAGTCAGCTCATTATAAAGCTTTCTAGCTATTTTCATATTAATTATGTTCTCATTTATATCATTAAAGCCTAATGCTCCAACATCTAATTTATTTTCCCCTATAAGACCATGACCTGGATCTATAACAATAGTCATATTCTTAATACTTTCCTGCTTCTTTAAAAATCTAAAGACCAATTTACCTTCATTATTATAGTAAGTAAAATGACCATTATAACTATTCCTATTCTTTAATTTTAAAGATAAGTACTTTCCTAGGCTATCTTCTTCAAAAGTAACTGATTCAAAAAAGCTATTATTTGTATAAGATATATTTTTTATAATATCCTTAGTGTAATCTAAGTATATTTTAATCTCTTCACACTCAAATTTTTTAACTTCATAATCTTCATTTTCTTTATCTTCATATTTAACATTATCAGTTACAAACTTATAAGAAGCATTTTTACTTCTTTCTACTATTACATAAGCATAATCTGAATCCTCATTAACTTCTAAAGAATTTACTTCGTTATCTAAATCTTCATAATCTGATACTGTAACATCCTCAGTTTTAACTCTTTTTCCTGATGCAAGATTATAGTATGTTTTATTATCACATACTATTTCAGAAGTTATATAATCCTTAGTGCCCTTAGCTAAAGGATATACATAATTTAAAGGAATTGAAGATGTGGTGCTGCTATCATAAACAAAGGTACTATCCTTATTTATAACAGCTGTCTTTGACTTATCTGACTTTATGTTTATAGAAACTTCAGGTCCTTCCTTTTTAACTTCTTCACCATCTTTTGAAGCTATGACAGTTACCTTTCCTAAAGATTTTCCTTCTTCATAATTAGAAGTATCTAAAAAGCCTTTAAAATCAGCATAGCAGGTTCCTTTAGCACTAAGCTCTTCATCACTTTGAACCTGTTTAAGTTCTATCTTCTTTCCATCTACTATTGCATAAGCCTTTGAACCGCTATATATCTTAGCAGATATTTCAGCCTTCATATTATTTTCAACCTTTAAGGTTTCCTTTGGTGTTATGTAGTCAATAATTCCATTAACTCTATTAATATTGTATTCTAGAGTTTTGTCTCCTAAAGTAAAAGTAACCTTATTATCTCCTACTTCTAAGGGGTATTTAAAAGTAAAGTTACCTGTGTGGTAAACATCAACTTCCTTATCATTTACCTTTAAAACCTTATTAGGATCACTCATGCCCATAAAGGTAATAAAATTTTCTCCAGTTTTTATTGTATCCTTTTCAGGTCTTACTATTTTAAAATCATCTTCTAATGGTTTTATTATAAGCTTGTTGTTTATAGCATTTTGAATATCTTCTTCGCTTATATTATCTAAGGAAGACACCTCAGTACTCTCTTCTTTTTCTGGTTTTGAATAATAATTTTTCCTTATAGTAAATCCAGTTTCAGCTACAGCTATTAAAACAACAACAGCTAAAATCACTTTTATATTCTTATAAGTCATTCTCATAAATTCACCTCTGTATTATATTAACATAAAATTCAAGATGTATATTAATATTTTTACCAATTTCCTTCTAAGATATCTATTCCAATACACCATTATTCTTTTACTCTAAGGTTCTGTTACTCTCTTACTCTCTTACTCTTTTACTCTAAAGTTCTTTTACTCTTTTATTCTAAAGAATATATACTCTTTAAAACTGCTTCTTCATAATCAGTGCTCTCTTTCTAAAAAATTTTAAATTTCCTATACGTTAAAAAAGACTTAGATAAAAAGTCTAAGCCTTTAATAAAATCCTAATTAACTTAAAACATCTAATTCTGAGCTGTTACCAGTCCAAACAGTGTAATCTATAGATTTATCACTCTTCAAAAATCATCTTACTTCTTTCTAATGTATTAGTTAAAAATGATATTGCTACTCCATAATTAGAAATAGGTACATTCTTCTCTTTACACATATTAACTCTGTTAAGTACCGTCTTTCTATTAATCATACATGCTCCACAATGAAGAACTAGATTATATTTTTCAATATCCTCAGGGAATTCATGACCTGCCCTAAAATCTATATCTAATTCTCCCCCTACGTATTTACTTAAGAGTCTTGGAATCTTAACTCTTCCTATATCCTCATGAGACACATTATGAGTGCAGCTTTCAGAAATTAAAATCTTATCCTTAGGCTTAAGATTTCTTATCGCCTGCACACCTTCTATAAATTCATGAATATCTCCCTTTTGTCTTGCAAATAACATTGAGAAACTTGTAAGCATAATATCCTTTGGAACAATTTCATCTACTATTTTAAAAGCTTGAGAATCTGTAATGACAAGATCAACCTTCTTTAAATCATCTATAGCTTCTTTAAGTTCAGTGTCACGAACTACATAAGACTTAATTCCATGGTCTAGTAAGTCTCTTATAACCTGTACCTGTGGAAGTATAAGCCTTCCTTTAGGAGCTTCTGAATCAACAGGAACTACTAAGATTACAGTAGAACCATAAGGAAGTAAATCACCTACTAAAGGCAGCTCTTCTTCTTCCTTAACTAGAATTTCTGCCAGCTTATCCTTAAGTTCAAATATACCCTTATCTTCCTTAGATGATATAAATACATAATCACCTGTAAACTTCTTAATCTTTTCTTTAGCCTTTCCTAATACATCTTTTGAAACAGTATCTATTTTATTTATAACAAGAATATTAGTTATATTATACTTCTTAAATTCTTTTCTAACCTTATTATATTCCACAAAATCTAAATCATTAATATCCATAACATAAAGAGCTATATCTGTTCTTTTAATATATTCAAAGGTTTTTTTTATCCTTAAACTTCCAAGACTGGAGCTATCACTAATCCCTGCTGTATCAATAAATAACACAGGTCCTGCAGGTAAAAGTTCCATTGCCTTAGAAACTGGATCAGTTGTTGTACCTTCTTTTTCAGATACTATGGAAACATCTTGTCCAACTATTTTATTAATTAAAGATGATTTACCAGCGTTAGTTTTTCCAAAAATCACAATATGTTTTCTATTTGCATTTAGTGTATTATTCATTAACCTCACTACTCCTCTTATTTATAAAGGTAACATTATCTCCCCTGCTAACCTTCACCTTATATCCTGCATTATTAATTCTTCTTTCTATACATCCTCTGCACTCTGCAGCTTCATCCCCTGTACATATCTTACCATCATACAAAGCATACTTTTCTCTTACATCTGTAGGAGAAAGATTAGGCATAACAACATTAGCTCCTGCCTTTAATCCCATTTCACGTCCTAAAGGATGAATAGTACCTAAAGAAGTAGTTGCTGGAATCAGACAATCAGGCAGTAAAAGTCTTAAAATTGCCAACATAGTTATAGTATCCTCTAGTGTTCCACCTTTCTCATCCTTTAAAGGAGTATCCTTTTGAGGAATAAAAGGTCCTATTCCACACATCTCAGGATTAAGCTCTTTAACAAAAATTAAATCCTCAACTAAGTCTTTATTAGTTTGTCCTGGAAGTCCTATCATAAAGCCTGAGCCAACTTGATAGCCTATCTTCTTTAAATTATATAAACACTTTCTTCTATTATCAAAAGATGCATTAGGATGCAGATTCTCATAAAGCTTTCTGCTTGCAGTTTCATGCCTTATAAGATATCTTTCTGCTCCTGCCTTAAACATTTTTTCATAGGACTCATAACTTCTTTCCCCTATAGAAATTGTTATAGCACAATCTGGATGATTTTCCTTTATAGTGCTTATAATATCAGCCATAACTTCATCAGTAAAATAAGGATCTTCTCCTCCTTGAAGAACAAAGGTTCTATACCCAAGTCTTTCTCCTATATCAGCACAGCCTATAATCTGTTCCTTAGTTAATCTATATCTATCTAAATTCTTATTTTCAGCCCTTATCCCACAATATTTGCAGTTTCTTACACATACATTAGTAAATTCAATAAGTCCTCTTAAATATACTGAATCCTTGTAATACTTACGTCTTGTTTTATCTGCTAAGTTAATTAATAATTTCTTATCATCCTCATCAATGTTATCTAAAAGAAATAGTAATTCCTCTTTCTTAGCATTATGTTCATTATATAGCTTTTTTATTATATCCTTAGGATTCAACTTATTCCCTCCTATACTTTTACATATATATTAAAATACATAAACAAAGTAGCTTTTTAAGATTGTTATTTTATCAGCTATATACTAACATATTAATGTGATATTGTAAATTTCAAGGTTATCCATATGTATAAACGTACAAATTAAACATGAAATTTTGCACAATTTATTAAAACTTATTATAATACCATACTTTTATACCTATTCTTATTTACAATATTTTCTATTATAGTATAATTTATATATAAAAATTTAAATAAAGGAGCTTAACAACATGAGAAGAGAAATTGACAAGTATTTTTCACAATATTTAACCAGTCAAAAATTAACAAAAGATATGATTAAAAATGATGATACAAGCGTAATGGAACTAAAAAAAAATATTATAGAATTAATTTTAAGTAATAGAAAAAAAGTTTTTGTATCTAGCATATATACTTATGATTCTTTTTTTAAAACAATGCCTGTTGAAGATTCCTACACAATAATTACTCACAAAAGTAAACCTGCCTGTATATTGAAAACTCTAAAAGTAGAAACAGTTAAATTTAAAGATTTAAATTCAAAAAACCTTGAGGGTGAATTAAAAGATAACGACATTGATAAATGGAAATCAGATAACATTGGTATATTTGAAACAGAATGCCGTGAAGCACTAAGAGTATTTAATCCTGAAGTTCCTATAGTGATAGAAAACTTTGAATTAGTATACAACTAAATTTAATCTTTTTAACTGTTAAATAAGGAAGTGAACCTTTACCTAAAGATGTTCTCTTTTTTACGAGAACATCTTTAGGTAAAGTATTTCTATACAAACATTATTTTAAAGAATTTCACAATGCATATGTTGAGTTGCTTCATCCCATTTAACAGGATAGCCAACTCCCTTAGCACAGAATATTGAAGTTGATGTATACTCAATATCAGCATCCTTATTATAACCAATCTCTTCAATTACCTCTTCAGTATTATGACATATATCATAACCATCATACATTAAACTAATAGAGCCCTTACCTTTAGAAAAAGCAATTATCTCTGTAGAATAATCCAT
>CAKVFO010000124.1 GCA_934746785.1 uncultured Clostridium sp.
TTGTAATATATGTATAAGTTATGGGAGTACATTCAAATAAAGGGGGTTAATATATGAATAAATCAAGACTTGAAAAGCAATTTGATTTCATAAAGGAAATTGACAAGGAAAAGTTTATTAAGAGGCAGACTTATTTGTCAGATGGAAGCACTAAGGAAAATGATGCTGAACATGCCTGGCACATGGCTATAATGACTATACTTTTAAGTGAATATGCTAATGAAGAAATAGATGTTTTAAAAACAATTTCTATGATTTTAATTCATGACATAGTAGAAATAGATGCTGGTGATACATTTGCTTATGATGAAGAAGGAAAGAAAACTCAAAGAGAACGTGAAGAAAAGGCAGCTGATAGAATTTTTGGGTTATTACCTGAAGATCAAGAGGATAAATTACGTGGTTTATGGGAAGAGTTTGAAGAAGGGATTACTCCTGAAGCAAGGTTTGCTCATACTATGGATAATGTTCAGCCATGCATGTTAAATGCATTGAATAAAGGTAAGAGCTGGGCAGAAAAGAAGATAAGGCTTAGTCAAATTTTAGGAAGAAATAAAGATACAGCTAAGGGATCAAAAGTTTTATGGGAATATCAATATGAAAATATGATAAAACCTAATTTAGAAAGTGGTAAAATAAAAGAGAATTAATTATTAGATATGGGTGGATGTCCTTAAAATTATATTTTTATAAGGATGTCTGCCTATATTTAAATAGCTTGTTTAATTCATCACTTAATTTAATAATACAGTCTTTATTTTTTATAATAGTAACTAATAAGATTTAAAATAATTGATTTTTGAAATATTGACAGTAAATATACATTATATTATAATGTAAAAATATAGAATAAAAGTTCTAATTATGAAATATAAATAAAAAAATACAGGTAAGGGGAAACAAATATTTTAATATATTTGAAGTAAAAAAACATGGGGAATTTAATTGAGTTAATTAATGTGAAAAAAAGGTATGGCAAGTCTATCATATTAGAAAATATTAATTTATCTATAAAACCAGGAGAAGCAGTAGCATTAACAGGTCATAATGGATGTGGGAAAAGTACAATGCTTAGAATTATTTCTGGATTAACATCAGTGCAGGAAGGTGAAGTTAGAGTAAAAGATAAAATAAAATTTAATTATATTCCTGATAACTTTCCTAATTTACCTATAACCTCAAGGGAGTATATTTTTAGAATGGGATTAATTGATGGTCTTTCTAAAGAAGAGATTGAGAAGAAGAGCAATTATTTCTTTGAATTATTTAAGATGAAAACTATGATAAATACACCTATTAAGTATTTATCAAAGGGTACAAAACAGAAGGTTGGAGTAATACAGGCAATGCTTACAAAGCCTGATGTTCTTCTTCTAGATGAACCTTTGTCAGGTCAGGATATTTCGTCTCAAAGGTCTTTTATAAAACTTGTAAATAATCTTAAAGAAGAAGGGGCAGCAATAGTCATGTCTTGCCATGAAAAATATCTTATTAATGCTGTGTCAGATAGGTTGTTTGAAATCAAAAATAAAACTTTAAAAGAAAGGGAAGTTATAAGACAGTCAGAAGATACAGATGTTTTAGTTTTCGAAGCTAATGAAAATATTGAATTACCTTTTCAAAATGAAAAAATTCAGAAAATAGAAAATAAGGAAAATGAACTAATAATATATGTTGATGCAGGATTTAGTAACAGTATTATAGTTGAGCTTATATCCAATGGTTATGTTTTAAGGAGGATGAATAGTGAAAACATATAAGAACTTATTGCAGTACTATTTTGTAAGACATATTAAATCCATATCTATGATTAGTCCTATAGTAGTATGGTTTATTTATCAATACATAATATATTCAGTAAAAGGAACGGAATGGACAAGTATCTGCACAGGAACGGTTAGATTTTTATTTTTGTTAATGATGTGGATGGGATTTTCTTACCTTGAGAATATTAATAAGTTAGAAGAAGATATTTTTTTATTACGTTTAAATAATAAGAATAAATATTATAGAAGCAGAATTATTTTTATCTATTCAATAGGTATTCTACTTACCTTTATAGGTGCGCTTATAGCAATAATATTAAGGGTGACTGGTTTTTTTCAAGGAGAAGTTACATTAAGTAACTTGGCTTTATATATTATAAGCTGTATTTTAGCATCAATTCTAGGAGCATCTATGGGATTATTATTCGATCCAGCTTATTTTATAAATAGAAAAACAGCTCTATCCTTTATGCTTTTATTTGTAGTTTTAAGTATTGCTAAGGAGGGAATGGTATATCAATATAAATCATTAAAATATGTATTAAGTATTTTGCCGCCAATATGTGAATTATGTAATGTCATTGACTCAATGGAATATTTTAATATATCAAAAATGGCTTTAGCAGCTGTTTACGCATTAGGTTATAGTTATTTATTAATTTTAGTCAGCAAAGTTATAAGAAGAATGAAAAAATAAAAAAACAGGTGATAGCATGAAAAGGTATGAATTAACAAGTTCTCAAAAATTAATTTATCAAAGTGAAAAAACAATAGGAAAAGAATCGTCTTTAATTACAGGCATAACAATAATTAAAGGTGAAGATAATATAGAAAAGTTAGAATTAGCAGCAAAAGAGGTTTTAGGCTGCATAGATGCCATGAGAATTAAAATTTGTGAAACAAGTGAAGGCCCAAAACAAATTTTTTTAGATTCTTGTGAAGAGTTAGTTGAACGCATAGATTTTAACAATACAAAAGAAATGGAAGAATATATAGGAAAATATAATGAAATTGATATTGAAGGCAGACTATATAAGCTTATTGTATCCAAGGTAGGGGGGAATTCTTTAGGTATAATAGGAATAATTCATCATATAATATCTGATGCATGGAGTATGCTGTTAATTGTAAATAATATATTAGATTACTATTATGATGATTTTTGTAAAGATTCTATGTTTATGTATAGTGACTATATAATTCAAAACAAAGAATATTTATCTAGTAAATCCTTTGAAAGGTCTTTACAGTATTGGAAAAGCAAAATAAAAGAAATAGGAGAAGCAGATCCAGTATATACCAAGAGGTCCTTGTGCTATGACTCTATAAGAACTTATTTTAAAATTAATAAAGCTTTAAGTGAAAAAATTAATAATTTTGCAGCCAAGAGCAAGTGCTCACCATATTCTTTATTTATGAGTGCACTTGCTATTTATATAAATAGAAATAACAATGTTTCTAACTTTTATATTGGCACAAGTGTTTTAAATAGGGTAAATAGAAAAGAAAAAAATACCTTTGGAATGTTTGTAAATACTATTCCTTTGAATTTTTACTTTAATGATAAAGTTACTTTTTTAGAAGTATTAACTAGTACTGCTAAGGAAATAAGATTAGGTTTTAGACATCAGAGATGTAATTATGGAAAGATACTAGAAGAGGCAAATTGCAGCAAAGGATTATTTGATATAGTGTTAAGTTTTCAAAATGCGTCTTTAGAGGAAAAATACAAAAATGTGGAGATGAAGTGGATAGCACCTAAAAAGCAGGCTAACCCATTACAAATTCACTTGTTAGATTACTGTAACAGTGGTGAATATGATATGCTGTTTGATTATCATACAGATTTATTTACAGAAGCAGAAATTGAAAATATGTATAAACATATTTTATTTATTTTAGAGCAGGGGATAGATAATCCAGAAATATTAATAGATAACATGGATTTAATAACCCAAGAGGAGAAAGATGAGATATTAAATGTAATCAATTCTCCTGTAAAGTATAAATATGAAGATAGAACTGCTGTAGAAATTTTTGAAGAGCAGGCTGAAAAGTATAAGGATAAGGTAGCGTTAATTTATGAAAATACTAAGGTTACCTATGGTGAATTAAATGAAAAAGCCAATAAGTTAGCTATAAAACTAAGGGCTTTAGGGTTAAAACAAGAAGATGTAGCAGCCTTATATACTGAAAGAAATATTGAGATGATTATAGGCCTTTTAGCAGTATTAAAGGCAGGAGCAGCGTATGTTCCATTAGATATTACATATCCAGAGGAAAGAATTAATTACATATTACAGGATTCTTCTGCAAAGATGCTTTTGCATGGAAAGAAGAGTTTTAAAGGAAATACCAATATTGTTTTAGTAGATTTATACGATGAAAATAATTATTCTAAAGAAAGTGGAAATATAGAAAGAATAAATAAGCCAGAGGATTTAGCGTACATAATATATACCTCAGGAACAACAGGTAATCCAAAAGGTGTAATGATAGAACATAGAAATTTGTGCAGTTTAAAGAATGTATTTAAGGAGTTCGGTGTAAAAGACACAGATGTAATTTTACAATTTGCTAATTTAGTTTTTGATGCAAGTGTTTATGAAATATGGATGGCATTTATGAATGGAGCAGCCTTAGTTTTAGTTTCTAAGGATTTGCTTTTAGATGTTCAGGAATTTCTTAAGGTTTCAAAGAAAAATAATATTTCTATAGCTGTACTTCCACCACAATATTTTCTTCAGTTAGAGGGCTTTAATCCAAGAATTTTATTCACAGCAGGTTCATCATCTTCAAGGGAAGTACTAAAAAAGATAGGAAACAATACACAGTACTATAACGCCTATGGACCTACGGAAAATACTATTATATCTACCTATTGGAAATATGATAAGGGAAAATATTTAAATAATATTATTCCTATAGGAAAACCAGCAGCTAATACAAAGGTTTATATAATGAAGAATAACAGGTTATGTGCTAAAGGGATGAAGGGTGAAATTTGTGTTGCAGGTTTGGGAGTTGCTAGAGGCTATTTAGGAAGAGAAGATTTAAATGAAAAAAGCTTTATAGATAACCCTTTTGAAGAAGGTAAAATTTACAAGACGGGAGACTTAGGATTATACCTTCCAAATGGAGAGATACAATACCTTGGAAGAGTTGATGAACAGATAAAAATTAGAGGATTTAGAGTTGAACTTCAAGAAATTGAAACTCAAATTCGTAAGTTAAGTTATGTACAGGATGCAGCCGTAACTGCTTTTAAGGATGACAATGGGGAATACAGTATTTACTCTTACATAGTTTGTGATAAAGATCTTAATAAAAAACATGTTATTAATGCTTTAAACAAGGTACTTCCAGATTATATGATTCCTAAATTTATAGTTAAGGTTAATAAAATACCTGTTACATCAAGTGGTAAAGTTGATAAGAAAGCTTTAAAAAAGGTTGAAGTTATAGATAGAAAAAATTTTACTTTAGCTGAAAGTGAAATGGAAAAATTAATTTCAGAAGTCTTTAAGGAAGTGCTTAATTTAAAGAAAGTTAGTATATTGGATAACTTTTTTGAAATAGGGGGAGACTCTATAAAGGCAATACGTATTTCAACTAGGCTTCATGAATTAGGCTATGAATTAGGTGTTAAGGATATACTTACTTTAAAAAATGTTAAAGAACTTGCAAAGATAGTTTTAAAGACTTCAGATTTAAATAAATATTATCAAGGTGAAATAACAGGAGAAGTTTATAAAACACCTATAATTGATGAATTCTTTAATTGGAATTTAAAGAATATAAATCACTTTAATCAAGGGTGTATGATGGAGAGAGAATCCTTTGATGAAAATAAAGTAAAGGCTGCTTTAGAAGAAATTATAAAGCATCATGATGTTTTAAGAATGTCACTTAAAGGTGATAAGCTTTATATAAATTCTTTTCAGGAAGCTAAAAAATGTAATGTTGAAGTTTACAATTTATTAGAGGCAGAGAATGTTAATAAGGAAATAGAAGCTTTATGTGAAGAACTTCAAGAAAGCATTTCTCTAAGTAAGGGGAATTTAATTAAGGCTGCAATATTTAGGACTAAAGATAAGGATGAACTATTTATATGTATGCATCACTTAATAGTAGATGGTTTTTCTTGGAGGATTATTTTAGACGACTTTATAAAAGTTTATTTAGAAAATAATACTGTTCTACAAGATAAAACTGCTTCCTTTATAGAATGGGGTAAAAAGTTAAATACTTTAAAGGAAAATGGTTTCTTTGAGGATGATTATTCTTATTGGAAGGATGTTGTAGAAACAGGTAATAAATATCCTATTCCATATGATAAAAATCAAGAGGATAAGAGGGAAAAGATAAGCTTTATTCTTGATAAGTCAGTAACTAATGACTTAGTTTATAAGGGAAGCAAATTCTATAAAGCAAAGATTAATGAGTTAATGATAGCTTCTTTAATTAACAGTATTAATAATGAAAAGTTATGCCTTCATTTAGAAGGTCATGGCAGAAATTTAGTAGATGATGATATTAAGATAGATAGAACTGTAGGATGGTTTACAAGTTTATATCCAGTAAAGTTTGAGGGAAAGGGAACTTTAGAGGAGTGTATCTATAATACTAAGGAAACTTTAAGAAATATAGAAAATAGAGAAATAGGTTATGGTTTATTAAAACATAAGCTTCCTTCTTTAAATAGAAATATATGTTTTAACTATTTAGGAGATTTTAGTGACGTATTAAGTGATGACTTTATGCAGCTGTCTAACTATTCTATGGGAGAATTAAATGCTGTAGAAAATGGCTGTATCTTTGATATTTCCATAGATTGTGCTATTTATAATGGAAGTCTTAAAGGTGATATACAATTTAATTTAGGAAAGTATAGCAGAGAATTTATTACAGAACTTATTGAGAAATGGAAGCATAACTTAAAGAAGATTGCAGATGTTAAGAGAGAAGAAGTTATGGTTACTCCTTCAGATATGGGAAAGGTGTTTATTACCGAGAAGGATTTTGAAGTTTTAAAAAATAAGTTTGATATAAATAATATTAAAGCATTATATAATCTTACATATTTACAGGAGGGAATGCTTTATTATAAACAGTTAGATGAAGATTCAACAAGTTATATTTTACAAAATGTAGTCAAGATAAAGGATACTTCAAGTGAAATTATAGAAAAGGCTATAGATTTTATTGGTAGTAAATATGATATTTTAAGAACTAATTTTTTATATAAGAAGGTTACAAGTTCTGTTCAGGTAGTTTTAAAGGATAAAACTATAGAAAGAAGAGTAATTGACTATAAAGGAGCAGATTTTAATACTTTTATTAAGGAACTTTTAGAACAGGATTTGAGAAGAGGATTTAATCTTGAAGATGACTCTTTATTAAGAATTATCATAGTGAAGAATAAAGAGGTAAATCATGTTATATGGACTTTCCATCATATTATTATGGATGGCTGGTGTATTGGACTTTTATTAAAGGAATTTTTAGAGATTTGCAGGAAAATAAAGAATAAGGAAGATTTACCTAATGATAAAGAGTCTGTATTTGGAGAATATGTGAATTGGTTGAGAAACAAGCCAGTTAAAGCAGGCCTTAATTATTGGTCAAAACTTTTAAAAGGATATGATGAATCAGTATCGATAAATCCAGTAGAAAAACATAAGGGAAATGAAGATAATACTGTTAAAACTACAGTTTTACATATAAATGAGAATCTTAAGGAAAAGATATTAGCTTTAAGTAAAGAAAAAAATATAACTGTAAATACTATTTTTGAAACAGCTCTTGGAATATGTCTTCAAAAATATAATAAGCAAGATGTGGTTTTTGGAAAGATAGTTTCAGGAAGAAATGCAAAGATAAAGGGCATTGAAGCGGCAGTAGGGTTATTTATTAATACTATTCCAGTAAGGGTTAAGTCTAGGGAAAATATGTCGTGTTTAGAACTTTTACAGGAAGTACAAAAGGAAAGTATTGAATCCTTAGCATTTGATTATTGTCCATTAGTGGAAATACAAAAAGTAAGTGATTTAGGACAAGACTTGTTTAAAGTTCTTTTAGTATTTGAAAATTATGATACCTTAAATTTTAATAATGAGGATATTGAATGTGAATATGTAAGGGAAGAAACTAGCTATGATTTAACTTTAAGTGTTTATCTTGGAGAAAATATTAAGTTAGAAGCTATGTATTATAACAGTATGTATAAGGATTATGAAGTAGATCTTTTACTTTCTAGAGTTACAAAGGTTTTAGAAGATATGACTTCTGACTATAATATGTTAGTTGAAGAAGTATCTTTATTAAAGGATGATGAATTAAACTTAATTTTAAAAGATTTTAATAAAACAGATATATCTTATCCTGTTAATAAAGTTATTTCTGAAGTCTTTGAAAAGCAGGTTAAAAAGAATCCTTACAAAGCAGCTGTTAAATATTTAGATGAAGTTGTAAGCTATGAAGAACTAAATAAAAAGGCAAATAATTTAGCCTATAAATTAAGAAAGTTGAACATAGGGCAAAATGACTTTGTGGCAGTTTTTTCAGATAGAGGTATTAATCTTATAGTATCAATATTAGGAATAATAAAGGCAGGTGCAGCTTATGTACCTATAGATATTAAATATCCAGATGAAAGAATTCAGTACATATTAAGGGATTGTAATCCTAAGTGTATAGTTACAGATTCTAAAGAGTCTGTGGAGAGATTTAACATAGAATACTTGGAGGTAAATTCTAAAGATGAATTAGTTTATGAAGAAAATTTAGAAATAGTAAATAAACCGGAAGATTTACTTTATATGATATATACTTCAGGTACTACAGGTAATCCTAAAGGTGTTATGATTGAACATCACAGCTTAATTAATATGATATTTGCCTATAAAGATTTATACAATATTACTGAAGAAGATGTAATATTGCAGTTTGCAAGTATTGCTTTTGACCAGTCTGTATGGGATATCTTTAGCAGTATTTTACTTGGAGCAACTTTAGTTATGGTGCCGCAAGATATTATAGGAGACAGCTTAGCTATACCTGAGTATTGCAATAAACATAAAGTTACTATTGCTGCTTTAACTCCAGCCTTTATTAAGGAGTTAAAACCTGAAGATTTTAATTTCTTACGTATATTAGAATCAGGAGGAGCAGCCGCTGAACTTAATATTTTAAATAAATGGAGAGAAAAAGTAGAAATATTTAATACCTATGGCCCTACGGAAACAACAGTAAATGCTATTAGCTATAAATATGAAGATTGTTTTAATAAAAATGACATTATGCCTATTGGAAAGCCTATTTCAAATTTAAAGATTTATATTTTAAAGAATAATAAACTTTGTGCAGTAGGAATAGCTGGCCAGTTATGTATTGCTGGTGAAGGTGTTGCTAGAGGATATTTTAATAGAGAAGATTTAACTAAAGAGAAGTTTATATCAAATCCTTTTGATGAGGGAAGGTTATATAAAACTGGTGATTTGGCAAGATGGCTGCCTGATGGAAACATTGAATATTTAGGAAGAATAGATCAACAGGTTAAAATAAGGGGGTTCCGTATTGAACTTGGGGAAATTGAATCTGTTTTAAGAGATATTAAAGAAATAGATGATGCAGTTGTAACAGCTGTTGAGGATAAAACAGGAGATAAAAGGTTATGTGCTTATTTAACTAGTAAAGAAGAAATTAACTTGCATAGCCTTAAGAAATATCTAGGGCAGATCCTTCCAAAATATATGATTCCTTCAGCCATGATGCAGCTGGATAAAATACCACTAACTGTAAATGGAAAAGTTAACAAAAGGGAACTCCCTTTTATAGAGAACTTTAGTAGTGAAGATTACATAGCTCCAAGAAATGAAATAGAAAATACTCTTTCAGAAATATTTTGTAATGTTTTAGGGGTGGATAAAGCAGGAATTAATGATGATTTCTTTGAACTAGGAGGCCACTCTTTAAAGGCAGTTAAATTAGTAAATGAAATTGAAAGTTCCTTAAAGGTAAGGCTTAAAATTTCAGATATCTTTGAAAATCCTGTGCTTTCTTCTTTAGCAGAACTAATTAGCAATGAAAAGACTAGAGTTTATGAGAAAATTGAAAAGATAGAAGAGAAACCTTATTATGAAATGTCATCTGTTCAAAGGAGACTTTACACCTTAAATGAAATGGAAGAAAATAGTGTAGCTTATAATATGCCAGGAATTATAAAGATAAAAGGTAAGCTAGACATTGAAAAGGTAAAGGAAGCCTTTAATGAAATTATTTTAAGACATGAAGGTATAAGAACAAGCTTTCATAG
>CAKVFO010000125.1 GCA_934746785.1 uncultured Clostridium sp.
ACCATCGGCGCTGTAGAGCTTAACTTTCCTGTTCGGAATGGAAAGGAGTGTTTCCTCTACGCCATCATCACTAGATATTACTTTTATTATTATATTTATTTTTTTATATTATGTCAAATTTTTTTTTTATTTTCCTCCTATATTCCTATTGATTATACATTTATATAAGTATTACACTAAGATTATATAAATTATAAATTGATTTTAAGTTAGGAGATTTATTAATGGATAAATTAGATATAAGTAAAATAGAGATTGGTAAAATAGTTGCTGGAGAACTCGCAGTAATTGATGCATCTATTGAAAATGGAGCAAAAGGTCCATATGCCAAACTTACACTTTCTGATGGTAATATCGATGTTAATGCAAAACGTTGGTCTTATAATGGTCCTATTCCCAAAAAGGGCGAAGTAATATCTATTGTAGCAACTTCAAGTACTTATAATAAGGAATTGCAGTTAGTAGTAACTTCTTGGGATAAAGGCGAACTTCCTGTAGAACACTTTTTAAAACACGGTCCTAACTCCCCAAAGGATTGTTACACCAAAATAATTAATCTGCTAAATGAAATTTATTTAGATTCAGCTAAATGGGAACAAGATTTAATAGATTTTACTAAAGAAATCTTAAGTTCTAATAAGAAACTGTTTACTACTGTTCCTGCTGCTGTATCTATTCACCACAATTATTATGGTGGTTTAGCTCAACATACATTAGAAGTTGTATTAGAAGCACACTTCAAAGCCGATTCATTCAATAAATGTACTCATTCTAATAATATTAGCATCCCACTTACAATTTGTGGTGCTGCTCTTCATGATATCGGAAAAGTTAAAGGTTATTGCATGGAAGGTGTTTCGCCATCAATGACTATTGAAGGAAAATTTATGGATCATATTGTCCTTGGAGTTACTATGCTATATGAGAAAGCGAATTCAATCAATAACTCCATTGCAAAAGAAAAATGGTTCTTAGAATTATGTCATATAATAACATCACATCATGGTGAATTAGAATACGGAAGTCCAGTAAAGCCATGTTTTACAGAAGCTTATATTGTTTCTCAAGCTGATATGTCTAGTGCTCGATTAACTTCAATGGCAAAATCTTTAGAGGATCAATCTGGAGAATGGGGCGATAAAAGAGATTTCATTTTTGGAACTAGATTATATAAAAGAATATAATTAACTATATAAAAATAAGCAGACATTAATTTAATATCTGCTTATTTTTATATTAAAAACGAAAATCTCTACTTCCTTCTTCAATTTCTTTTAAACGCTCTATAACTATGTTACGTACTTCTTCACTTTCTATATTAGAAAGTTCCTTTTCAATTAACTTCTCCCCATCTTCTTTAGTTCTTTTTGATGCATAGTCCTCTAAATATTCCTTAAGTGTCATAAGTGCATTAGGTTGACAACAGTTTGATATTTGGCCTGACTTAACAAGACTCATAAATCTATCTCCTGTACGCCCTTCTCTGTAACAAGCTGTACAAAAACTTGGAATATGTCCCATTCTCATTAACCAGTCTACAACCTCATCTAGAGTTCTATTGTCACTAACATCAAATTGTGCTGAATTATCCTCTGCTTTTTCCTCTTCCGCATATCCTCCAACACTTGTACGTGAAGCACCACTTATTTGAGAAACTCCAAGTTCTAATACTTTTTCTCTAGTCTTTTGAGATTCACGTGTCGATATAATCATCCCTGTATATGGAGCTGCTATACGTATAACTGCAACTATCTTTTGAAATATTTCATCTGATATAGCATTATCAAACTCATCTGGATTTATATCATCTGCTGGCCTTATTCGAGGAACACTTATCGTATGAGGGCCCACACCAAAAGTTGCTTCAAGATGCTCTGCATGCATAAGTAACCCAACAAAATCATAACGATACATATTTAATCCAAATAATACTCCGCATCCCACATCATCAATTCCACCTTCCATAGCACGGTCCATTGCTTCTGTATGATATGCATAATCATGTTTGGGACCTGTTGGATGAAGTTCTTCGTAAACTTTCTTATTATATGTCTCTTGAAATAATATATATGTTCCTATTCCAGCATCCTTAAGTTTTCTATAATTTTCTACTGTTGTAGCTGCAATATTTACATTAACTCTCCTTATAGCACCATTTTTATGTTTAATACTATAAATAGTCTTTATACTCTCTAATACATATTCAATAGAATTATTAATTGGATCTTCTCCTGTTTCTAATGCTAACCTTTTATGCCCCATATCTTGAAGGGCAATTACTTCTTTTTTAATTTCTTCTTGTGTCAACTTTTTTCTTACTATATGTTTATTTTTATAATGATATGGACAATAAACACATCCATTAACACAATAATTAGATAAATATAATGGAGCAAATATAACTATTCTATTTCCGTAAAAGTTTTGCTTTATCTCTCTAGATAAATCAAACATTTTTTTATTTAAATCTTCTTGATCACATTCTAGAAGAACAGCTGCTTCTCTATGAGTTAACCCCTTACAATCTTTAGCCCTTTCAATTAAACCTTCTATAAGCTCCCTATTACTTTTATTTTCTTCTGCATATTTAAGAGTTTCTAAAATTTCATTATCATCAATAAACTCAGTTGCTCTTTTAGATTTTACATCATACATACTATAATCTCCTCTTATCTATTATCAGATACTTTTGAATAAACAGTCTTTATGTTAATGTTAGGAAGCATACCAAGTTTTCCTGATAAGGCACTAATAATATTATTAGGTGCATAAACAACAACACTTATTATTGAAATCCCTCTTTCTTTATGCGGAATTCCCATTCTGCCTATAATGTATTCTCCATATTCAGATAATATAGAATTAAGCTTTTCTACAGATCCCCTATCTTCAACTATAATCCCAATAAGTGCAATTCTTGTTTCCATAATAATCTCCTTTTTTGTACACACTAAAAAAACGCCCTTAATTTTTAGGCGCCATTAATAAAAATTAGTAAATCCTAATACTGGTAATATATATTTTCATTTCTAATCGCCTTATAACTAGGTAAATATCCCTTGACTCTTCAGTACGACTGTTATTTTAATAGGATTCGTTGTCAGAAATAATTATAATAATCAAATCTTAACAACTCATCCTCTTCATTATATATTTATTTATATAATTAATCAAACTTATAGAAGTCATCTTACTTATTTTTTATATTTGTTAGATATAGCTGATCCTGCAATTACTATTGCCAAGCCAACCAATGCAAAAACAACACTAATACTTTTAGATACAGGTATCACAAATTTATCAACTATTCTAGGTCCTATAATTAATGCCATCCCAACTGGAAATGTTATTTTATTTAAATCACGCATTTTCATTCCCCCTAACCTATTATTTTGCTACTTACTGCTTTAGTAAAATATCTCAAATGCATAATAACAAAAACACTATTTAATATTAATAACAATATGAATAATAGTAATGATATCCACGAACCAATTTCTGAAGCAATATATAAAGAAAGTATAGAAATAATAACAACTATTCCTGACGCAATAAGCATTAATAAATATGATATAACTTCTCCCCCAAAACTCAAACTTATACTATATCTATCATCACTTTCATTATCTTCTTTAGCAAATAGCATTGCACATGATACTCTAACAGTACTAGTAGTTACTATAATTCCTATTATACACATTCCTAATATAGTTATTTGATAGAAAGTAAAACTTGAAAATAGACACATAAATATAACCATAAAAAAATATATTGTAACAGAGATTATAGATGTAAATGTTATTTTTGAATAAATAATATTCACTATATTAAACGAACTATTCTTTAATTGATTCAACATAGCTCCTTCCTTTTTTACAGAGTGTACAGCTAAGTCAGAAGATAACCATAAAAATAATATTACTAATATCTCACATATAGTTTTATAACTGAAGAAATTATCTACCCCTAAAAAAGGTAAAGGTGTAAATACAATTGGCTTTATTATTACCCCAAAATCTTCAACACTTCTTGTTAACAATAAAATATCCTTATATATTAATATATAAGTATCTTTAAAAAGTCTTTTTAATAAGATATAAAAAGCATTCTCTTCACTTTTTAGTCTTATAGAAGTATTTGTATTACTTTTTATAAACTCTCCTTTTATATACATTAATTTGTATAACCCCAAATAGGAAAATATAGAAATAAAACATCCTGCTATCAATATAAATAGTGATACTATATCTACTTTTCCTAATTCAACATTAATACATAATCTATGCCAAATATCATAAGCAAAAAATATCTTTTTCAGAAAAATATTTGTTTTTAAATGGGTATAAACTTGTCCAAAACCATAAATTTTTTCTATAGCTAATATCAATACAAGACTTGTAATACTAATAGCAGAAGCAGCCATATTTATAAAAGCAGCTCTATATTTTGTACTTATAGTAACAGCACTTATAACTGTTAATAGCTGAATTACAGTAGATATAAATATCATTAAAATCATTAATGTTATTACCCAAGTAAATATTGATATAATTGAAGATTCATTTATAATTCCATAAGCAATAATATTAGGGATAGTTATTATTGTTACAGGAAGAATAAACTTATTAGTACAAATAATAAATTTATAAAAGAAAATAGTTTTCAAAGATATTGGCGATGTATATAATATATAATCTTTCTCTATAATGAAATTATTAGAATAAGCTTTTTTTATAAGATAGGGTAGCATAAACAAAACAAGTCCCCCATCAATAAGATTAATAACAAAAAAATAATCATTAGAATTAAATTCAAAATATACGCGCAATATCTTTAAAAATATTATGTTTCCTAAAAATACAGCTGGTATAATTAAAGCCATCATTAGTATAATTATTAATTTATAGATTAATTTCATCTGTTGCAATCTATGCTTAAATATCAGAAATTTATATTTAAAAATATAAAATAACTCCATAACAATCCTTTCTATACACCTGATTTTATTAAATTTAAAAAGCTATCTTCTAAGGTTTTATTATTTTCAATATTTTTCAATTCATCAACTGAACCTATGTACTTAATTTTTCCTTCTTGTATTACCGCAATTTTTGTACATAAATTTTCTACAACGTCTAAAATATGAGTGGAAATAAATACAGTCTTTCCATTATCAGCATATTCTTTTAATATGTCTTTTACTATCTTTACCCCTGCTGGATCTAATCCTACAAAAGGTTCATCTAAAATTAAAATTTCAGGACTATGTATCAATGCTGCTGCTATTTGAGTTTTTTGCTTCATACCATGAGAATATGTTTCTATTAAGTTATCTGCTTTTCCAGACAATTCAACCTTCATTAATAAATTTTGAATTTTTTCATCAAGTTCTCTACAATCCTTCATTCCATATAGATTAGCAATAAACTTTACAAATTCTCTAGCCGTTAATTTCTCATATAAATTAGGATTATCAGGTATATATGCAAACATCTTTTTAGCTTCTTTAGGCTGTAATGATATATCAAAATTATTCACTTTTATAGCGCCACTACTCAACTTCAGTAAACCTACCAACATTTTTATAGTTGTAGTTTTTCCTGCACCATTAGGGCCCAGGAATCCAAATATTTCTCCTCTATTAATTACCATGTCCTTTATTTCTATAGTTGTATCTTTATTATATTTTTTAGTAACGCCTTCAAAACGAATCATTATCAAAATATCTCCCTTCTCCAGTTTTGCAGTACCATTATATTTATTTTGATATATTCTATTTCATATTTTATTATATATTTTTATATTTATGAACAAAGTGGCTGACGCCACGCTTTTTAGCGCAGGAAACCACTTTGTCTGCCATTCAAAAGGTTCTAAAAGTGAAATATTTTCCTATTGAAATACAATTTTAATTATTTTACTTTTCGGTTCTTTTGTGGCACTACATTTTTTCTTTTTAACGTATTGGACGACTTACATATCAGAAAGCTAGTTATAATCAATACTCGCTCTCAAAAAAAGTTTTTAATTTCCTATACGTTAAAGAAAATGGAAGAGGATTTTACTCCTCTACCACCTTACTTTAACAAATATTAAACTATTTAACTAAACTAGCTATTGTAGATGCAACTGAAATAATAGTTCCTTTATTCTTCCAAGCCCATTTACCAGCACTTACTACAGCTTTACCTATTTTTCCCCACATTCTATTTCCCTCCTTATTATCCTAAATATGTTAATCGATTAACTTCATTTACCATTTTATAACATTAATGTATTTTTTTCAAGGGTTTTTTTTATATTTTTAATTTTTATTCAAATCTACACAAAGCAAAACGATTACTCTTATAAATACGTCATTACGATTACTATAATTTCATTTATTTTTCTGTTTTCTGTTTGAATCTTGTAGGAATTTAAGCTTTTATATGCGTTACCCTTTTCAAAACATCTTCTTCAATTTAATTTCTAAAATATTATGAAAAACAAAAAAACTGACGTACAAAATAATGTACATCAGTTTTTTTATTAAATAACTCTATTAACTTCTTCTATCATATTTAATGTTGAAGTATATCCTCCTGAAACTGTATACCATGTAATAGGATTTAAATATACTATTCTTCCATTCTTATATGCATCTGTCTGTTTAACTAATTCATTTTCTACAACATCTTTTGCTGTTATTTCAGAAGAACCTACTATAGCATTTCTATCTACAACAAATATGTATTCAGGATTTTTTTCTATTAAATACTCAAATGAAATTTCTTGTCCGTGTGTAGACTCTCCTAGGTTTGAATCAGCTTCTTTAAATCCTAATTCATTAAATAGTAATCCATATCTTGACTTAGCACCAAAAGCACTTAAAGAACGACCATTAACCATTACAGCACTTGCATTTAAATTTTCAGTCTTAGCTTTAGCTTCTTCCGCTTTAACAGTTACTTCTTTTACTAACTCATCTGCTTTTTCTTTCTTATCAAATATTTCTCCATATACATTCATAGATTCTGAGAATGTCTTCATATAATTAGCTCCATCACTTTCTATATAAACAGTTGGCGCTATATCTGAAAGCTCATCATAATAATCTGCCATTCTTCCTGCCATAAATATAACATCTGGTTCTAAAGCATGTATTGCTTCTAAATCTGGTTCCTTAACTGATCCTGTGTTACCATAAGAATCCCCTTTAAACTTCTCTAAATATGAAGGTATTTTTCCTGACTTAGGAAGTCCTGCAACTTCTACATCTAGAGCATCTAATGCATCTAATGTTCCATAATCTAAAACTACTACTTTCTTTGGAGTTCCTTCAATCTTTGTTGTTCCGTATTTATGAGTAATTTCTTTAACTACTGATTTATTATTTTCTGCTTCTACCTTATTTCCTCCCTTTAAGAAATAAGCTCCTCCTATTAATATAACTGCAGCTGCTGCAACTATTCCTGCTACTTTTTTATTCATTATTATTCCTCCTATATATCAATGAATTTCATTATCATTAGTTTTTTAAAAAAAATAAGTTTCCTTATTTTTTTTAAAAATAAACACATATTTTTTTATCATCTATGTCCTGAATCTTAAAGTCAGTATCATATAAGTCTTCTAAAACTTCATTATTAATAATCTCAGATGTATCACCTATTTTATAAACTTCACCATTTTTCATAGCTATAATAGTATCTGAATAGCATGATGCAAAGTTAATATCATGTAGAACCGTTACTACTGTCTTTCCTAAATCATCTACTAGCGATCTTATTACTTTCATCATTTGAACACAGTATTTCATATCCAGATTATTAAGTGGTTCGTCTAGGAAAATGTATTCGGTGTTTTGTGCAATTACCATCGCTATATAAGCTCTTTGTCTTTGACCTCCACTTAATTCATCTAAATATTTATCTTGAATATCTTCAAGCTGCATATACTCTATGGCTTCTGTAATATGCTTTTGATCTTCTTCAGTTAGATTTCCTTGAGAATAAGGAAATCTTCCAAACTCAACTAATTCTTTAATTGTAAGTTTTAAATTTATATTATTAGCTTGTCTTAATATTGATATATTTTTAGCTAAATCTTTACTATTCCACTTACTTAATTCAGTACCATCTATAATAACTTCACCTTCATCTAAATTTGTTAATCTAGTTATCATTGATAAAACTGTACTTTTTCCTGCTCCATTAGGACCTATTAAAGATATCATTTTACCTTTTTCTATATTTAAAGATACATTATTAACTACTTTTGTATTTCCATATTTCTTCGTTATGTTTTTTACTTCTATCATAATTTATTCTCCTTAAGTAAAAGATATAAAAAGTATACGCCACCAATAAAATTAATTATTACGCTTAATGTAGTATTAAAAGAAAATACCTTATCAACAAATAAAAGTCCCACTATTAAGCTACATATACTAATAAGTATTGATACAGTTATCAAATACTTATGCTTATAACTTTTTACTATTTGATATGTAACATTGACAATTATCAATCCTAAAAATGTTATAGGTCCAACAAGTGCTGTTGGAATTGCTGTTAATACTGCTACAACAAGCAGCATCTTTTTTGTTGCTTTATCATAATCAACTCCTAGATTTATCGCCTGGTCTTTTCCCAAATTAATTACATCTAAAAGTTTTAAGTCATCATATATAAATGGAGTAATTCCAAGTATTATAAATATTGATAACATTAATATATCTACGTTAACATTACTAAAACTTGCTACAAGTTTATTTTGAAGCGTTAAATACTCATTCGGGTCTATTAACACCTGCATAAATGATGTTAAACTTCTAAATAAAGTTCCAACTATAAGACCTACTAATAATAGGTGCATTATATTACTATCTCTCTTTGAAAATACTACTTTATATAATAGTGCTGATATAAGCAGCATCCCTATAAGAGATAATCCAAAATTCAAGTTCTTATTTGACATTACTATGCTTCCAGATCCAAATATAAAAACTACAATTGTTTGAAAAAACGAATATACCGAATCAAGTCCTAAAATACTAGGTGTTAAAATTCTATTATTAGTTATCGTTTGAAAGATAATTGAGGCAAATGCTACACATCCGCCGCTTATCACTATTGCAGCAACTTTAGGAATTCTCTTTGATAATAAATAACTAGCATTTGAAGAGTTTAAACCTATTCCTACAAATATAGCAGTCACTAAAACTGTTATTGCTAATAGTATATATATCTTTTTCACTTCTCTTTTTTCTCTTATATTAAGCTGCATTTTTATTCCTCCTCATAACTAAGTATAAGAATATAGCACTTCCTATTACTCCAATGGTTAATTCAATCGCTACTTCATAAGGTGCTATAATAACACGGCCTACTATATCGCATATAAGAACAAATACTGCTCCAAATAAACATGTTTCTACTAACGAATTTTTTAAGTTATCTCCCTTTATCATACTTACAATGTTAGGTACTATAAGTCCTATAAATGGTATACTTCCTACCATAACTAATGTTAAACCAGCAATACATGATACAAGAATCATTCCTATATTCACTACTCTTTCATGGTTCAATCCCAAATTTGTTGAAAATGATTTCCCCATACCTGCTATTGTGAATTTATTAGCATACATAAATGCTATTATAATTGCTGGAATACATAAATATAGAAGTTCATATCTCCCTTTCATCACACTTGAAAAACTTCCTTGAAACCAAGCATTTAAGCTTTGATTCATATCTAAAGAGTAAGATATAAAAGAGGTTATAGATCCAACTATATTTCCAAACATAAGTCCTACTAGAGGAACAAATATAATATTTTTAACTTTTATTTTTGATAAGATAGTTAAAAATATTAACGTACCTATTAAAGCAAAAACAAATGCGAATACTGCTTTACTGAATACTCCAGCTGTTGGCATTAATATCATCGCAAACATTACTCCCATTTTTGCAGAATCCATAGTTCCTGCTGTTGTTGGTGAGGTAAATTTATTCCTAGTTATTTGCTGCATTATAAGTCCACTTATACTAAGACC